>CAZWIN010000125.1:4530-7870 GCA_964633855.1 uncultured Chitinophagales bacterium | reverse complement strand
CGGGGTGATACGCTACCGTAATTGAAATTTATCTTATGACTCCACAAATTCAGGTTACAATACTTTCCGACCGCGGAGACGAGCGCGGCAGCAGTTTCTCCACAGGAATTGAATGGCCGGCATTTCTTCCTTTTGCGAAAGATATGCATATCACTTCCCTCAAATCCGGCCACATCCGGGGGAATCATTTCCACAGACGGAAGAAGGAAGTCATTGCCATCATTCATCATGATGAATGGACATTGTATTGGGACTCGGGGCCGGAAACCGAAGTGCAAAAGAAGATATTTCCCGGCTCCGGAGCCGTGCTCATCACTGTGGAACCGCTTGCTTCCCATGCTGTAGTCAATTCAGGCAAACAATCATTGTACACCATCGGATTGACTGGGGAACCGTTCGACTCTGCTGACCCGGATACCCACAAACGGGAGATTGCTCCCAGAATCCGATAGTTGAAACCCAGCCTGAGCACATCAGGTTGAGGAATTCCTCCTTTTTGCCTATCTTTCTGCAATTCAATTTTCAATTCCTCTTTCCCATCCCAAACACATTATATCAATGGAAACTCAACAATTTATCATGCTGTTGCATCTGCTCGGTTACGGCCTGCTCTTTACCGCAGGTATTGCCGGATGGATCATCAGCAAACAATACTACAAGGCATCGGACTACAAAGAGAAGGCCGTTGTATTACGCTCTGCAAAGCCGCTCGGCCTGCTCGGCCCCATCGGAATCGTTACGATGCTGATCACCGGTGTCGGCAACATGCACATGAGAGCACTCGGGATGTTCACCGAAACCTGGCTGACAGTAAAAATACTTCTGTTTGTCATTGCCGCAACGAACGGGATTATTTTTGGGATTCGTGCCGCGAAGCGCGGCAAGATGGTGGGCCACCTTGCCGCCGGAACCGCCCCGGCGGGCACTGAAGACAAAGTGAAATCCATGGACATACAGTTCCGCATCTTTTACATGGTCCAGATCACCCTGCTGTTGTTGATCGTTACCCTTTCCATTCTCAAACCCGGCCGCGGGATGTAAGGAGATAGCTGATTGCGTTCATACCAACTCTACATTAACAACGAATTTGTTGAAGCGGCCGACGGCCGAAGGTTTGAATCCATAAACCCCTTTAACCAGGAAGTGATTGCCACATGTGCCCGTGCAGGGATCATGGATGTTGATCGCGCAGTCAAGGCGGCACGCAATGCATTCGACAACGGCCCCTGGCCCAACATGTCACGCGAAGAACGGGCTGGCTTTATCAAAGCTATTTCTGATAAAATCAACGAACATTCCAAACTGCTTACTGAATTGGAAGTGATGGATTCCGGGGCCACGCTCAGGAAAGCCAAGGAAGATATTTACCTGAGTGCGCGCAACCTGAACAGCTTCTCCAAACTTGCACTCACCGATCTGAATGAACCTCTTGACGCTGCTTCAAAACCCGGATTCAGCAGGAACATTCTGCTGAGAGAGCCGCTTGGTGTTGTGGCAGCGATTATCCCGTGGAATTTTCCTTTGAAGATGGCTATATGGAAACTCGGCCCAGCACTTGCCGCGGGATGCACTGTTGTTCTCAAACCCTCCCAGGAAACCTCGGTAACTGCAATGGAGCTGGCAAACCTTATCCACGTTGCAGGGCTTCCCAAAGGGGTTGTCAACATAATTTCCGGCTACGGCAGTGAGGCCGGTTCCGCTCTTACAATCCACCCCATGGTGGATAAGATTGCTTTCACGGGCTCAACTCCAGTCGGGCAACAGATTATGCAATCAGCCGCGGGAACCCTGAAAAAGGTCACGCTTGAGTGCGGCGGAAAATCAGCCAACATTGTTCTTGATGATGCCGACATGGAGATGGCCGTGGACGGCGCATTGTATGCCATCTTCTATCATCAGGGTCAGTGTTGCGAAGCCGGAACACGGCTGCTTCTCCCCGAATCCAAGGCAGATGAGTTTGTTGGGAAGATGGTCGAGAAAACCCGCAGAATGAAAACTGGCGACCCGATGCAAATCACCACTGATATCGGGCCTTTGGTTTCAAAGAAACAGCAGGAAACCGTACTCGGCTATATCAAAAAAGGGAAAGAGGAAGGCGCATCTCTTCTTGTCGGCGGCAACGTACCTTCTTCACCGGAATGTGCGAAGGGATTTTTTGTTGAGCCGACCATTTTCGACAGAGCCAGTAACCATTCTGCCATTGCGCAAGAGGAAATCTTCGGGCCAGTCCTGACGGTGATCAGATACAAAAACGAAGATGAGGCTGTGCAGATGGCAAATGATTCCGTCTTCGGGCTTGCAGGTGGTGTCTGGTCGAAAGACCCGGAACGGGCAATGCGCGTGGCGAAGAAACTCCGCGCCGGGACAGTGTGGATTAATGAATGGCATCTTCTGAATGAGCGCGCTCCGTTTGGTGGCTACAAGCAAAGCGGCATCGGACGTGAGTTCGGTGTGGATGGCTTGAAGGAATACACTGAAGCCAAACATATCCACATTGACGAGGTTGGTATCCGGGAAAAGAAAACGTGGTACGATACTGTTGTTCCAAAGAATTAACATTTACTTCCGAGAGGAATCTATTATGAAGAATATTTCCGCAGTGTTAACCATAATTGTAACCACTTTGCTGTTTGCAGCACTACTCACCGGCTGTGGTGGAGAAAAGAAGATGGAGCCAGTTGTCGCAGGCGAAATGTCCGAATACAAAGACCCGGGAATAGGATTCAGCATTGGTTACCCCAAAGGATGGGTTCAAAACGCCCAGGTGGGACAAGCATTGTTTTACAATGCCCAGGGAGTAGAGGAGAAATTCCGCACACCGACGGATCCAGGTCCGATTGGCGTTGAAATTTCTGTCCGCGTGACGAAAACAAGCGATCCGGCCGGCGCCATGAACAGCCTGAAGAATGAATGGAGCCAGGGAGGCATTCAGGTAGGACAAGAACAAGCTGTTGCAGCGGGAGAAGCTCAGGGGGTGAAGGTTCCCTTTACTGCAAACTATGGCGAAGGAGCCATTGTCCATAGCCACCATGTCTTCATAACTGCGGACTCCGCTTTGTATGACCTCGGGTTCTCCGGCTTTGGTGATTATTACAATGCCTATGCTGGAGTGTTTGACGCTGTGTTGAAGTCCTTCCAACTTCCCAAACCGAAGGAAAAGGGGGCGGATGAAACTCTCCCCTCGGAAACCTTCGTTGATTATGACGCAAAGATGTTCACGTTCAAATACCCTGAGAATTTCAACTTCACCAATCCACCCAAAGGGAAGAATGAAATTGTCGTCGGATTACGCGGCGTACGTCAGGACTGTAATATCCTGATCGACGTATTTGGGGCACAG
>CAZWIN010000125.1:2983-4520 GCA_964633855.1 uncultured Chitinophagales bacterium | reverse complement strand
TTTCATTGGATAAGGTGGTTGACCAAAACAAGGCAAAATATCCGGGAGCCGCGATGGGGCAAGCCTCCGTCGGAGGCGAGGCTGCAAAAACCCTGACACTCTCGGCATCAAAGGATGTGAGCCGGCGTGTGTATTTCGTCGTAAAGAACGAGAAAGTTATAAGGATTACGATGGACTGGTTCAAGCCTCAAGCACCCAATTACCTTGCGACATACGAAACCGTAATCAATTCAATCAAATTCAAATAGCAGACTACATCATGCAAGATCCCATGGTCACCACGGCATTTACCCTCGAGGGGTACAGAATTACCAAAAATCTTGGCGTCGTCCGTGGCATCACTGTCAGATCCCGTTCTATAGTCGGAAACATCGGGGTTATTCTGCAGACTTTGGTGGGAGGGAACATTTCACTCCTGCAGGAGCTTTGCGAGAAAGCCCGACAGGATGCGTTCAGCCTGATGGTGACCCATGCACGTGAAATCGGCGCCAACGCCATTATTGGAATGCGGTATGATGCAAACGAAGTGATGTCGGGTGTGACAGAAGTTCTAGCATATGGAACAGCAGTGGTTGTGGAGCAGGTATAGAGAAACAGCCGAAAATAGTAATCTAAATTGTAGGCGGGCCGAAAGGCCCGCCTATTGTGTTTTACTGATATCATCTTCCAATCATGCACATCCAAAAGCAGCGCTCCCCTGAGCAATTCGATAGCATTTTCTGGCCCCGTTTCACCTCATGGATATAGTACCTGCACACGGTATTTTTTCCACCAAGCCATAATATTCCACGTTATTTTACACTGATTTAGCCGTTTTCAGCCCACCTTTCCATGGCATGAGAGTTGAATCCATTATACTCGCTGTCGTGTGACTACTATTAAGAGTACGGGTATGAAGTTTCATTCCATAAAAATTAAGCTCATCATTCTGTTCACGCTGTTCATTGCTGCGAACTCGCTGTTTATTTATCTCTACTTCCCTTCAACCCTAAAGGAACAGGCAATCAAGGCGCGAATTGACAAGGCGAACAGCATTACTGCAATGACTGCATTCAGCCTCGGGCACGTAGCCTCCTCAAGAAACCTGTCAGCAGTTGAGGAGTGTTTTGAAAACGCAAAACAGAACCCCGACGTCATCTACATCGTTGCCCTTGAAGACTCAGGCAATCTCTTGTCTGCATACAATAAAGTCAAAGCGGATATCTACTTGTACCGGCAGGCCCTTAGAAGCGGAAGTCTCTCCGAGCAGGGCGACGTATTCAGGACGTATGCGCCGATTATGGATCGGGGACGGCCCATTGGTCAGTTATACATGGGGTTTTCTCTCAGGCAGGTACAGGCAGATATCGGATGGAATAGAACCACTGTTGCGATCGTCAGCCTTATGATTTTTGTTATTGGTGTGATCGCAGTTTACAGGATCAGCAGCATCGCGACAAGTTCACTCAGCCATATGGTCAGCACAGCCGAACTTATCGCCAAGGGCGACTTAAAACGTCGCGCTGCCATTTCTTCAAACGATGAAGTCAGTTACCTT
>CAZWIN010000125.1:0-2973 GCA_964633855.1 uncultured Chitinophagales bacterium | reverse complement strand
ACCAGATGGTTGACAGACTCGAATCCACACGACGTGAACTCGAGAACCTCAACAAGGGCCTTGAGACACGGGTAAAGGAACGCACGCGCGAGCTACTGCAGGAAATCACGGAGCGCAAGCAGGCGGAAGAAAAAATCCGTGAGCAGGCGGCATTGCTGAATATCTCTCAGGACGCTATTATCGTCAAGGACTTCAGCGATATTATCATGTTCTGGAACCGCGGCGCAGAGTACCTGTACGGATGGACAAGCGAAGAAGTTATTGGAAAAACAGCGTCCACATTGTTGCAGATGCAAGCATCGTTGCAATTCCGTGAAGCAACGGAATCACTGTACCAAAAAGGAGAGTGGCGCGGCGAATTACGACAGGTCAACAGGGATTCAAAGGAAATTGTCGTGGAAAGCCGATGGACGCTTGTGCGTGACCAGTCGGGTAACCCTAAATCGGTTCTTATTATCAACACTGACATAACAGAAAAGAAAATCCTGGAAAAGCAATTTCTTCGTGCACAAAGAATTGAGAGCATCGGTACACTTGCAGGCGGTATTGCGCACGATCTCAACAATGTGCTCGCCCCCATTCTTATGTCTGTGGAGGTATTTCGCACTCGGTTGAGTGATGAGGCCAGCCAGCGCATGCTCGGTTCACTTGAGTCGAGCGCCAGAAGGGGTGCGGAGATGGTGAAGCAGGTTCTGACGTTTGCACGCGGCGTGGAGGGGGACCGTGTGACATTGCAACCGCGGCACCTGATCAATGAAATGCAGAGTATCGTACGGGAGACGTTCCCCAAAAATATTGAAATCGTCTCTCTCGTTCCCAAGGACACCTGGCTGATATCCGGTGATGCGACACAGCTGCATCAGGTGTTGTTGAACCTGAGCGTGAATGCACGCGATGCAATGCCGAAAGGGGGAACTCTCACCCTTTCCGTAAAGAACATGCATGTGGATGCGGCATTGGCCAGCCTCCATGATGGCGCCAAGCCCGGCCCGCATGTGGCAATCACAATTGCCGATACGGGATGCGGGATTGAACAGGATGTGATCCACAAAATTTTCGATCCTTTCTTCACAACAAAGGATGTTGGTGTTGGAACGGGGCTCGGATTGTCCACAGTTCTCTCTATTCTCAAAAGCCATGGCGGGTTTATCACCGTCAACAGTGTGCCGGATAAAGGGAGTGAGTTTGTAGTCTTCCTACCGGCGTCCAATGCAGGTGAATCCACCCGTACTGCGCAGGAGAAAGTCAGCATGCCGGTGGGCAACGGTGAACTCGTACTTATCGTTGACGACGAAGCGGCTATTTGCCAGATCACCAAAACCACGCTTGAATCATTCGGATATCAAACTGTAACTGCAAGCGACGGAACAGAGGGTGTGGCCATACATTCAAAGCTCGCCGGCCAAATCAAGGCAGTGATCACCGATATGATGATGCCAGTGATGTCAGGGCCGGAAATGATTCGATCCATCCGGAGCATTGATCATGAAGTTCGCATTATAGCATCCAGCGGGCTTTCGTCAGGATATTCCGGCCTTGACCAAGAGAGCATCGATGCCATTCTTCCAAAACCGTATACGGCGGATAAACTTCTGAATGTGTTGCATAACCTTCTTGCCCCCGAGCCAGAGACTGCCCGGCAGCAGGAAGTTCCGAATGCTGATTCGACAAACAGCCACCAACCAGATCCCGGTATCGCATGAGCATCGCATATTTAGAACAGGAAAGCAAAGAACTCCTTCGGTTGATCGGAGAGAATGCCTCCGATATGATTGCTATCCTTGACCTTAGCGGTAAGCGCATCTACAACAGCGAGTCGTACAGGGCTTTTTTTGGGGACCCGGAAAAACTCCAGGGAACGGAATCATTTGCGGAAATACATCCCGACGATCGCGAACGTATCCGCAGCATATTTGAGGAGACGGTTAGAACAGGTACCGGGCAGCGCGCAGAGTTTCGGTTTGTTCTCAAGGATGGCTCAGTGCGTCATGTCGAATCCCTGGGAAATGTCGTTCGGGACTCGTCTGGCAAACCAAAACATATTGTCGTTATCTCCCGCGATATCACCTACCGTAAACTTGCAGAGGAAGAAACGCGGAAGCGCGAGAACCACTTCCGTTCGCTGATTGAACATTCCTCTGATGCCATCGCACTGATTGACGAATCCGGCGTGGTGAAATATGCTGGCCCGTCAACTGAGAAACTCTTGGGATACAGCCAGGACGAGTTCGTCGGACGATGCCTGTTTGATTTTGTCCATGCAGATGATCTTGCCTACGCGCAAGGAGTATTTGAGGAGGTTCTCAAACAACCGGGCGCCTCATCCAGTGCACAAGTCCGATTCCTCCACAAAAGCGGCACATGGCGCTGGCTTGAGGGGGTGGGCACAAATCTGCTCAGTGACGAAAGTGTACATGCAGTAGTTGTCAACTACCGAGATATCACACAAAAAAAGGAAGCCACTGACGCCCTGCAAAAAAGCGAGGAGCTCTATCGTGTGTTTATTGACCAAAGCTCCGAAGGAATCTGGCGTTTCGAATTAACCAAGCCCATGCCCTTGACGCTATCAGAAGAACAGCAGATCGAGTTTTTTTACGAGCATGCCTACCTTGCCCAATGCAATAATGCCATGGCAAAGATGTACGGTTTTCACAGTGCAGAGGAACTTCACGGCATAAGGCTCGCACGCCTTCTTGTGCGGAGCGAACCCCGGAACATAGAATATCTGCGTTCTTTCATACGCTCGGGATACCGGCTCATTGATGGAGAGTCTCACGAACCTGATATCAATGGGATCATGAAGTACTTCCTCAACAATCTTGTCGGCTTTGTCGAAGAAGGTAAACTCGTGCGGGCGTGGGGAACACAGCGCGATATTTCGGAGCGCAAACAAAACGAGGGGCGCATCGCAATACTCGGGGTATAAAGTCACGCCCAATTATGCCGTGAGTTACACCGGCTATCTGGCACATA
>CAZWIN010000124.1:0-7891 GCA_964633855.1 uncultured Chitinophagales bacterium | reverse complement strand
CAAGCAGGCTAATCCCATCCCTCACGGCACTTTCTGCGTCACCACCATTGCGTTCCATGAAGTCAATCACACTCTTGGCCATTACTACACGGATCATTGATTCACCCCAGCCTGTCGTTGAAACTCCGCCAACAGAATTGTCAGCATAAGTTCCGCACCCGATAAGTGGTGAATCGCCAACCCTGCCGGGATGTTTGTTCGGAGTGCCGCCGGTAGAGGTACCCGATGCAATATTTCCTGATTGATCCAGCGCCACAGCACCGACTGTATCAACCGGAACCTTCTTTCGCCGGAAAGCGTCCTTGGTAAAGAAACTCTTCCGACCTTGAGTTTCACGCCAGCGTTCAAGTTCACGATCGGTGATGAGGTCATCTTGTCCGCAGGTTTTCACTCCGTGCTCGCGAGCAAAGCGGGTGGCTCCCATCCCTACCAAGAGAATATGCTCACTCTCATCCATGATCTTTCGAGCCAGAGTAATGGGATTCTTTACATTTTGGACGGCTGCAATTGCTCCTGCCTTGTAGGATTTTCCATCCATGATACTGGCATCGAGTTCGACTTCGCCCGCTTGATTGATAAAGGAACCGCGGCCAGCATCAAATGTCTCATCATCTTCCATAATTACTATTGCAGCCTCAACGGCTTCCACTGCCGAGCCACCCTTGCTAAGCACCCCCCATCCGGCCTTAAGGGCCCTGTGAACGCCGTCTCTGTGGAGGTCCACCATATTATCAGGTATATCCCAAGCCCCCCCGTGTACTACAAGCGAAATCATACTGTTTTCCAGGATTTTTGCAACGATGGCGTGATTAGTACAAAGCCAAGTTACTAAAAAGAAACAGGCAGCGCAATGGGTTTTTTCGCTTTGTGACGTAGCGTAAGGGGCCTGTCACACTCTGGAAAGCACTACAGTGATTAGCCGGACTGCCCTTCTATTTCACAGCTTCAGAAGGCTGCTCTTTTTTGAAATCAATCAAGCCGTGTGTGTCCAATCCAACTTCCACGGTATCTCCTTCCATAAAATCCCCCGATAACATTCTTGCAGAAAGCGGATTGACAACGTGTTTCTGAATTACACGCTTCAACGGCCTGGCGCCAAATGCCTGGTCATATCCAAGCTTTGCCAGCCAGTCTTTTGCCTCATTCGTAACTTCAAGGATAAGCCCTTTCTTTGCAGCAAGGCTTTGAACATGCTTCAGTTGCAAAGTGACGATAGCACGGATATCCTCCTTCCCCAGCGGCTTGAACACAATCACCTCATCAATACGGTTCAGGAACTCAGGACGGATGGTTTGCCTTAGCATCTGATACAGTTCCTGTTTCAGGACTGCAAATTCCTCTTCCCTGTGCTGGTTCCCCACTGACCCGGTGGATAATTTCTCCTGAATCACATGAGAGCCAAGGTTGGAGGTCATGATGATAATTGTATTCTTGAAATCCACCGTACGTCCTTTACCATCGGTAAGACGCCCTTCATCGAGAACCTGCAGTAAGACATTGAAGACTTCCGGATGCGCTTTCTCAATTTCATCCAGTAGAATCACGGCATACGGCCTTCGCCGTACAGCTTCCGTAAGCTGGCCACCCTCCTCATATCCGACATATCCGGGGGGTGCCCCTATCAAACGAGAGACAGAAAACTTCTCCATATACTCGCTCATATCAATGCGCACCATCGCGTTCTCATCGTTGAAGAGCGAATCCGCGAGAGCGCGGGCGAGCTCTGTTTTTCCAACACCGGTACTTCCCAAAAAGATAAACGAACCGACGGGCCGCTTCTCATCCTGAAGCCCGGCGCGTGATCGCCTGATGGCATCGCTGACAGCTTTGACCGCCTCATCCTGAGAAATGACCCTCTCATGGAGACGTTCCTCAAGATGCAAGAATTTCATCCTGTCGCTTTCCAGCATTCTCGTGACGGGAATACCAGTCCATCGTGCGACAATTTCCGCAATGTCTTCTGCATCCACCTCTTCCTTCAGCATTTTCCTGTCTGTCTGAACGGACTGAAGTTTCAGGGATGCATCTTTCAATTTCTTTTCCAGGGCACCGATAACTCCATAGCGTAACTCTGCTACTTTGCCGAGGTCTCCTTCACGTTCCTTTTTCTCAGCCTCGGTTTTAACGTTTTCAATCTCTTCCTTCATTGCTCTCAGAGACTGAATCAAGTCTTTCTCAAGGTGCCAATGGGCACTCAATTCCGTCTTCTTTTGGTTTAGCTCAGCAATTTCATTATCAATCGCTGTGAGCCTCTCTCTCGACACCTCATCTTTCTCGCGAAGCATTGCCGCTTTTTCAATTTCGAGTTGTTTCATTTTCCGTTCAACACTGTCCAATTCTTCCGGCATGGAATCAATCTCGATGCGAAGTTTGGAAGCGGCCTCATCCACAAGATCAATCGCTTTATCCGGCAGGAAGCGGTCACTGATGTAGCGATGACTCAATTCTGCTGCTGCAACAATAGCTCCGTCAGTGATACGCACGCCATGGTGAACCTCGTAGCGTTCCTTTAATCCCCGCAAAATGGAAATAGTATCTTCAACATCTGGCTCGGCAACCATGACAGGCTGAAATCTCCGCTCCAAGGCCGGATCCTTTTCAATATATTTCCGGTATTCATCAATTGTGGTTGCACCAATTGCCCTCAGTTCACCCTTCGCAAGAGCGGGCTTCAGCATATTTGCCGCATCCACAGAACCCTGAGCTGCGCCTGCCCCGACGAGCGTATGCAATTCATCAATAAAGAGAATAACCTCGCCATTCGACTCTTCGACTTCTTTCAGAAGAGCTTTCAGCCGTTCTTCAAACTGTCCGCGAAAACTTGTGCCGGCAACAAGCGAGCCCATATCGAGTGCAACGATGGTTTTTGTCTTCAGATTTTCAGGAACATCCCCCTGAATAATCCTGTGGGCAATTCCTTCCGCAATTGCAGTCTTCCCGACACCGGGCTCGCCGATGAGTACAGGATTGTTTTTGGTACGCCGTGAAAGTACCTGCAACACGCGGCGGATTTCCTCTTCACGGCCTACAACCGGATCCATTTTCCCCTTCCGGGCAAGCTCATTCAGATCCCGGCCGTATTTCTTCAGCGCCTGGTATTTTTCTTCCGGATTCTGGTCGGTTATCCGCTGTGTACCCCTGATGTCCTTCAGTACTTTGTAAATGGCATCTGCTGCGACTCCCTGATCCAGCAGGAGTGTACCGGCTTTGTTATCCTTTGCCTGCACCAATGCAAGGAGCAGATGTTCCGTACTGATATAGTCATCTTTGAGTTGCTGCGCCTGTTTCTGCGCCAGATCAAGAACCTTTGCAAGAGATTGTGAAAGATTCTGATTACCAAGGCCTGAACCGCTTACTTTCGGCAATTGGTCGAGGAGTTCATGCAGTTTGATCTTGATGAAACCAGTATTTGCCCCGATCTTTTCAAGAATAGGAATCACCGTGCCCGTGGAATCCTGTATCAATGCAGCCAGTAAGTGTTCCGGCTCGATTACCTGATTTCCGTAGCTGGATGCGATCTCTTGTGCATTCTGAACTGCTTCCTGGGATTTTATCGTAAATTTATTGAAGTTCATGACCTCATTTTTCCTTCTTCAGATATTGTACTACTCACCCCTTCGCCACTCCGCTGCTCGTCCAACCTTTTTCCAGCTTTCTGCTCAATCACTATCTCGACTGCTCCTTGTTTGTCTTTGGGCTGCATATCATGAAACGCAGTAATTGAAGCGGCATTACTCCCGCTGCCAGATATCCAGCCTTTCACAATTGCCAGCAACAACAAGCAGGCAAGCCCAACAAGTAACATCCATATGGCTATTCCAGTGATCATAGAGTTGATTCCAATCAAAAAGGCGAGGGGGTAGCCTCGCCTTTATTCCGCTCACATACCCGCGAGCTTACTTCTTATTCTTATCATCCACAACTTCATACTGGGCATCCTCAACCTTTTTCTCGTCAGGCTTTGATCCTGAATCCGGTTGTGGACCGCCTGCTTCAGCCGTATGTTGCGGGCCTCCGCCAGCGGTTGCCTGCTGATACATCTTTGTGGAGACTTCATTCCAGCTAGTATTGAGCGCTTCCATGGCACTTTTTATCGCCTCAGAATTACCACCTTTGATGGCTTCCTTCAGCTTCTCGTTGGCACTCTCTACCTTCGCCTTCGAAGCAGCATCAACCTTCTCGCCGAATTCCTTCAATTGTTTCTCAGTCTGGAACGCCAGGTTATCAGCCTGATTCCGAAGGTCTATTTCTTCCCTGCGCTTTTTATCATCAGA
Organism: uncultured Chitinophagales bacterium; assembly: GCA_964633855.1. Taxonomy (GTDB): domain Bacteria; phylum Bacteroidota; class Ignavibacteria; order UBA10030; family UBA6906; genus CAZWIN01. The sequence goes on along the minus strand of CAZWIN010000124.1, from coordinate 3,617 downwards.
AGCATGGGCAGTAGCATCGGCTTTCATACGCTCGACTTCTTCCTTGCTCAGGCCGCTCGAGGAAGTAATGCGAATGGATTGTTCCTTTCCGGTTGCCTTGTCCTTTGCCGAAACATGCAGTAAACCATTCGCATCAATATCAAAAGTGACCTCAACTTGCGGTACGCCCCGAGGAGCCGGTGGAATTCCATCAAGGTGGAACTTACCGAGCGTTCTGTTATCCAACGCCATCTGGCGCTCACCTTGGAGCACGTTGATCTCAACGGATGTTTGGCTGTCTGAAGCGGTCGAGAACACTTCGCTTTTGCGTGTCGGAATCGTGGTGTTTGCATCAATCAGCTTTGTCATCACTCCGCCCAGCGTTTCAATACCCAGCGAAAGCGGCGTAACATCGAGGAGTAACACATCTGTGACATCTCCGGCGAGAACGCCTCCCTGAATCGCAGCACCCACAGCAACGACTTCATCCGGATTCACGCCCTTATGGGGCTCTTTGCCGAATATTTCCTTAACAAGCTGCTGAACTCTCGGCACGCGCGTCATACCACCGACAAGTATCACTTCATCAATCTGGTTTGGCGCAAGTCCGGCATCCTTGAGAGCTTTTTCTGTCGGGCCGATGGTTCTCTTGATCAGATCGTCCACAAGCTGCTCAAACTTCGCTCTTGTCAAATTCATGTTCAAATGCTTCGGGCCATCCGCAGTGGCGGTGATAAACGGAAGGTTGATTTCCGTTTGCATCAGTTGCGAAAGCTCGATCTTTGCTTTCTCCGACGCTTCGCGCAACCGTTGCAATGCCATCGGATCCTTCCGGAGGTCAATGCCTTCCTGGTTCTTGAATTCTTCAGCAATGTGGTCAAGAACACGCTGGTCGAAGTTGTCGCCGCCGAGATGCGTATCGCCATTGGTTGACTTCACTTCGAACACCCCATCGCCCAATTCCAGGATGGAAATATCGAACGTACCACCGCCAAGGTCATAGATCGCAACTTTGCTATCCTTGTGTTTCTTGTCGAGGCCATAAGCGAGAGCTGCCGCAGTCGGCTCATTGATGATACGTTTCACAGTCAGGCCGGCTATCTCACCGGCCTCTTTTGTCGCCTGGCGCTGGGCATCATTGAAATATGCCGGCACGGTAATCACAGCCTCGGTTACTTTCTGACCAAGATGGTCCTCAGCAGTCTGCTTCATCTTCTGCAGAATCATTGCACTGATTTCAGGCGGCGAATACATCCGCCCGCCGACATCAACGCGCGCCGTGTCGTTGTCACCCTTCATCACCTTATAAGGAACGAGCTTCATTTCTTCGTTGACCTCTGAATAGAAGCGTCCCATAAAACGCTTAATTGAAAAGATGGTGTTCTGGGAATTGGTAACCGCCTGCCTTTTGGCGGCCTGTCCAACCAGGCGTTCACCGGACTTTGCAAAAGCTACCACTGACGGAGTTGTTCTTCCACCTTCTGCATTTGGAATAACGACCGGATCCTTCCCTTCCATTACAGCTACAACCGAATTTGTTGTTCCAAGATCAATACCTATTATTTTTCCCATGAGACCGTTCTCCTGATAAATATTCAAGCCATAGATTGGCTGGTTTGATTTTCTGGGATTCAATAGAGCAAGCAAAATGCCAAGAACAAGAAACCTCTGCGACTAACTCAACTCAATACATATCAATAGGTTATGAATAGGATTATCAAATTGCTTTGATGACTCAAAAAGCTGGCTCTGCCAGAATGTCCGAAAGATCTACTTATTTTGGCAGAAATCAACATTTGTACGACAAGATTGTAAAGGAGAATGTCACCCTTGACTTTCCTTTATGATTTCTCTATTATCGTTCTGGCTTCGATGGATACTTCTCACAACACCATACCACCCTTTTTTTCGCCGGCTTTTTCAGCCGATATTACAGGCTTTCGTTCACGCTAACATCCTGAGAGAGGACCATGCTTGCGGAACCAGCTCTTCGCAAAGGATTGAAAACCCGTCTTTTCGGTAACAAGATATTCTCATTTGAGACCATAGACTCTACAAATAATTGCGCAAAAGCTGTTGCGGGTTGTGGGGCGGTTGAAGGTACCGTTGTTGTAACGGACAACCAGACGGATGGAAAGGGAAGACATGGGCGCACCTGGCTTGCCAATCCAAATGAGAACCTGATGTTCTCGCTTGTGTTACGCCCCAAGCTACCACCGGACGCGCTAAACCTGCTTCCTCTGTACGTCGCCGTGGCGGTGGCCGAGTCGCTGGAGAAATCCACAGGGCTTAAAGTGGAATGCAAATGGCCGAATGACCTCCTTATCAACGGGAAAAAAGTGGCAGGGATTCTCATTGAGGGCTCTGTAAAACAGAACCTTGTTGAGTATGTTGTTGTTGGAATAGGCATTAATGTGAACCAGACCAATTTCCCGCCGGCGCTTGACAGCAAAGCAACATCTCTTAAACTCCAGGCATCGCGTACTATCAACCGTGAGGAGCTTTTCAAGTCTGTCCTCCAATCGCTCGAAAAGACCTATCTTCAGGCATCCCCTTCCGGATTCCGCTCGATACTCCCGGAATGGATTTCACACACCACTATGATCAACAAGCCCATCTCTGTCTCAATGCAGGGTGCCGTCATCTCGGGCGTAGTAAAGGGACTCAGTCCCGAAGGCGGCCTAATCCTCCAAACAGAAGGGACAGAGAAAACTCTTTTCGCCGGCGAAGTCTCCCTGATAGGGACGTAATGTGATTTCTACCAGCGGACAAACAACCCGCCCCAACTTTTCCTGAATTCCAATTTAGAATGGCTTTCCGTGCTTCTCGCTATTGATATAGGAAATACCCACACCGTACTCGGTGTATTCAATGAGGAGCGGCTTATTACTGAATGGAGAATTATCAGTGCGGGGGGGCATTCAGTTGACGACATCTGGTTGTCAATCAACAATTCATTTGCCGGTACTGGAATTGCGCTCTCTGATCTTACCGCAGTTGGCATTTCCTCCGTTGTCCCCAACCTCACCAAAACATTCGAGCATATTGCGCGGAAGCAATTGAGGCTCGAGCCGGTTACCGTCACCGCGAGCCTTGATCTGGGCATAAAGATTAACTATGATGATCCGGTAACACTCGGTGCCGACCGGATTTGCAATGCCATTGCCGGGTACAACAAATACGGCGGACCACTTATCGTGATTGACCTTGGCACTGCAACAACCTATGATGTGATTGCAAAGAATGGAGATTTCCTTGGAGGCGTGATTGCCCTCGGTGTCGAATCCACTGCAGCGGAACTGCACCGCCGCACCGCAAAGCTCCCTCATATCGAGCTTCAATTTCCACAGAGTATTATCGGGCACGACACTGTTTCTGCAATGCAGGCGGGAGTCATGTTTGGAGCTGTTGAAGCGCTTGAAGGCACGGTGCGCCGGATACGCAGAGAAATAGGCCCTGACGCACGGGTTATTGGAACGGGCGGGCTCTCCGGGATTATTTCAAAACAAACCTCTGTTATTGAAGCCTGTGAACCGTGGCTGGTGCTGGAGGGAATCCGATTGATAGTTGAGAGGCAGAAAAAAGCCTAATTATTTCAGTTCACGCCAACCAAATGCTCACAAAAAAAAACGATCTAC
>CAZWIN010000123.1:0-7906 GCA_964633855.1 uncultured Chitinophagales bacterium | reverse complement strand
GGCGGTGGGTGGCGGGAATGCTGGCGCTCCTTTGCCTGGCGGCCTCCGTGAATCTACTGGCAATGAACTTCATACCATTCCATTGCATCGGGTTATGGCTTGCAGTAACGGCAATTCCTCCCGCGGCGCCTGACTTTTCAACGGCAAGTGCAATTGTCGGGGTGGGGGCAATGCCCACGGCACAGACATCCACGCCGTTTGCGATCAGCGTCGAGGAAATAATATTGGCGAAGAGCTTTCCGGTACTGCGCCCGTCCCTTCCGAGTACGATGGTTGGCCGTCCGGAGTGCCGTTGTTTGCAATATTCTGCAAATGCTGCGGAGTATTTCACTGCCGTTTCAGGGGTGAGGCTTTCTCCGACAATACCGCGAATGCCGGAGATGCTGATCATGAGAGACATATATCCAGATACGAAGTGAGGGGGTGAGGAATTCCGGCGACATGCCGCGAACAATTTAGCGAACACGCAGGCGAGAGTCAAGAATCAAAACGAAAGGAGCACAGAGAACGCAGATGTTACAGATTAACACAGATATAGAATATGATGTTCTGCAATCAGTGCAAACCTGCTTTTTCAGCGTCATCCGTGTTCTACTGTATCCTTGAATCTCTGGCAGTTATTAGTTACGTTTTGGCTGTCAAGTGTGAGGCTCTCGACTGTGTTCACACAAGAAGAGAAACGGGAGTTGCTGGCTGTTTCCAGGCATGCAATTGACATTGCTGTGCGCCGGGCTCAAGTGGCAGTAACGCAGGAACGCGATGGTGTATTTCAGCAGCACTGCGGAGTGTTTGTTACCCTCCGGATTGAGGGCCAACTTCGCGGTTGCATCGGTTGTATAGAATCACTCCGGCCGCTGTCCGATACTATCAGAGATATTGCCGTCAAGGCCGCACTTGAAGACCCACGTTTTCCATCCCTGACAGCCTCGGAATTTGAACGCGCCACGCTGGAGATATCAGTCCTTTCGCCTCTGCAACGGATTGCACACCCGGCAGAGATCACGATTGGAAAGCACGGACTCGTTCTGGAGCTGGGCCACTGCCGGGGGTTACTGCTTCCGCAGGTTGCAATGGAATATGCGTGGGATGTTGCGGAGTTTCTCGCCGCTGTTTCAAAAAAGGCGGGGCTTCCGGCTACTGCATGGAAGGATCCTGAGGCAATAATCCACGTCTTTACAGCAGAGATTATTCACGAATCCGAAGTGCTTCATGACAACGATTCGGCCTTGTAAAGTCTGTGGCTTGTTCTACCCTTCAGGAAGACGTGAGCTTGAGAAGGCGATAGCCGCATTGCTCCAGCGCGTTGAACGAAAGAGCTTTACCGAGGAGGTCCGGGGCCTTGTGGTTCCGCATGCGGGGTATGCTTACTCGGGCTACACGGCGATGCATGCATATGCACTGCTGGAACGGAAAAAATATGATACAGTGGTTATTGTTGCTCCCAGTCATGCGGAATACTTTGACGGCATTTCTGTGTATGCAGGCGATGTGTACGCCACTCCATTGGGAATGGTGGAAGTCAACAAGGATTTGCGAAGTGAGCTTCTAAACAGCTCCCCGCAGATTCGTTCTTCAATTGCAGGTCATGGCAATGAACACGCAATTGAGGTTCAGCTTCCACTAATGCAATATGTGATGGGGAAGTTTTCATTTCTTCCTGTTGTCATCGGCAATCAGCGGCGGGAGAATTGTGTTGAACTTGGAAGAGCCCTCAGCGAATCGTTGCACGGAAAAAATGCATTGCTTGTTGCAAGCACCGACCTCTCACACTATCATTCTTATGAAGAGGCCCTGCAGTTGGACAAAGTGATGATTGATGATATTTCCTCTTTTGATGCAGGCCGGTTGATGAACCATCTTGAAACAGGTAAAACAGAAGCTTGCGGAGGTGGTCCGACCGTTGCCGTCATGTCCACTTTGCAGCGCCTCGGCGTCCGACGGATGGAGATTCTGTATCAATGCAATTCAGGGGATGTTACTGGCGATTATTCACGGGTTGTCGGGTACGTTTCCGCTGTTGGGCTTGCTTAAATGAGAAACTCTCCGAGTATCAGACTCTCCTTCAAGCAGCTCTGGAATTTTTTCTTGATCAGTCCTTCCCTTTGTTTCTTGGTGACGTTGTGGTAAGATCATCCAAAAGAAACTGGAATATCGCCATCGTCGGGGCGGGGAACGTCGGCTCCGTTCTTGGCAAACTGTTGCAGGAAAATGGCGCGAACATCGTCTGTGTTGTTTCCCGTTCAAAGGGCTCTGCCCAAAAAGCCGGAAGGTTTCTGAAATGCAGGAACATCTCGACGTCACTCAATGCCATTCCTGAAAAGACAAACCTTGTTCTTGTCACGACTCCACACAATGCTGTTGGGGATGTGGCGGCCAATCTTGCTCAGGTTGATGGATTGCAATTCAAACGGCTCGCTGTGTGTCATGCTTCCGGTATGCTCACTGCTGATGCCCTCGGCCCGTTGAAACGCAAAGGGGCGGCAGTGTTCTCTTTTCACCCTTTGCAGACTTTTCCGCGGGATTTCAAGCCAAAAGATATCGTTAACAATGCCCGTGGAATTTATTACGGTGTGGACGGCAGCCCGAAGGCGTTAAGCATCGCCAAACAGTTGGCACGCAAACTGGGAGGGAATGTCGTCACAATCCCCGGTGAGATGCGTCCATTCTATCACGCCGCCTGTGTTGTTGCTTCCAACCACCTTACCGCGATGCTCTGGCTGTTGAGCCGCATGTTCGGAGCAATGGGGGGCAAGGCAAAGGAATTCTATCCGGTATTCAGGCCGATTGTTCTGGCAACCCTTGGTAATATTGAACGAACCTCGCCGGCCAAGGCATTGAGCGGCCCCGTTGCCCGCGGCGGCATTGAAACAGTGGCCGGACATCTCGAATCGGTCAAAAAAATCATGCCGGACTTGCTTCCTTACTTTACGACACTTACTATAGAAACCGCAAAGCTTGCCCGTGCCAAGGGCTCGATTGATGACTCGACGGCCGGTGCATTGATTGATCTTGCACAATCATTCATGCGTACCAATTCTCATTCGAAGGAGATTCATTGAAAGCGCTCATTGCAAGTGGCGGCCGCGGCACACGGCTCCGTCCTATTACGCACACGCAGAATAAGCATCTCATCCCCATTGCCAATAAGCCTATCCTGCATTATGCCATTGAAGCTGCTGTTGCGGCCGGAATAAAGGAGATTGGGATCGTTCACAACGCGGATAGCCTTGAAGTCCCGCACGCCATCGGCGATGGCTCACGCTGGAATGCAAAGATTACTTACATCCCCCAGGAAACTCCGGGCGGGCTTTCGCAGGTGGTTGCACTGGCAGAACAGTTTGTTGGCAAGGAGAAATTTATCTTCTACCTCGGTGACAATATGGTGGTCGGCGGCGTCAAGCGCTTTATTGATGAGTTTGAAAAAAGCGATTGCAATTGCTATCTGACTCTCTCGAAAGTAAAGGATCCGGAACGGTTTGGAGTTCCCGAGATAAAAAACGGTAAGATTATTGCTGTCGAAGAAAAGCCGAAGAAACCAAAGAGTAGTTATGCCGTGGCGGGTATTTATCTGTACGACCACCACATCTTTGAAGCAGTGAAAGCAATCAAGCCGAGCGCACGAGGCGAGTTAGAAATCTCGGATGCCCACCAGTATTTGATTGATAAGGGATTCAAGATCGGCTACGCTGAGATTACCGGTTGGTGGAAAGACACAGGAAAGCCGACAGACCTTCTGGAAGCGAACCGGCTCATCCTTGATAATGTCACACCGGAAATCAACGGTGAAGTTGACACTCAATCTGTCGTTGCCGGAAAGGTAGTCATCGGCAAGGGGGCGAGGGTGATCAACAGCGTAGTCCGCGGCCCCGCAATCATCGGCGAGAATTGCGTTATCGAGGATTCATACATCGGGCCTTTCTCGGCCATCGGCAATAAGACTGTTGTGCGAAATAGTGAAATCGAATACAGTATCGTACTGCGCGACTGCAAGATTCTCGATGTCCATATCCGCCTGGAGAGCTGCATACTCGGCAATGATGTTGAGATTGTTGAGGCCACCGGCAAGCCGCATGTACACCGCTTTATGATTGGCGACCAGAGCAGGGTGGAAGTGGCATAACAGTGTGGAACGACTCAATGCGAAATGCAAAAGTCAAAAAACAGAGGTGGAAACAAAGCGGTAGATGCTTGGCAAGTATTTGTCCACTGCTTTTGCTATGTACTTCCCTCATGTATGGACAGCAGAAAAAGATTCCTGATGCGCGGTACATGTTCGGGATTATCGGCCTCTGGACTCCGGTTCACTCTTCGGTGACGTTGGATGAAGATAGATTTGGATCGACGTCCAGAACGTATGAAAGCGTAGGCATCCACATCCAAAACCGCTTTTTCATTGAGAAGGTCAGCCCACTTGTGGCAAATTTCAGCATCGGTGCGAACTGGTTTACGGCTGAAGTTTTGCACTCAGGAAGATTGGCGGAAGGAAGGTACGATGATTTTGTCGCGATTCCTGTTTCGATAGGGCCGGAAATTGTTTTTCCCTCAACATTCCCCAAAAACATTTTTTATCTTATCGGCGGCGGCGTTGATGCAAATATTATTGATTCAAAGAAAAAGGTCGGCCGTGGCGTTGAGTGGGGATATCACTTTCACTTCAACATTATGCTTGGCGTGGTCGAACTCGGGCTGCGATTCTCCTCGCTCTCATACATTGATACTTTTGGGTTACAGCTGGGTATGAGGTCAGACCTCCTTACTCTCAAACAATAAACATTACTATGGCATATTCCAATATACTGTTTTCTGTGCATGACAGGGTTGCGACTGTCACCATCAACCGTCCGGAAAAGCTGAACGCCCTGAATGCCGGAACGAAGTCGGAATTGAAATCCGTCTTTACGCAAATCAAATCCGATGCATCCGTTGATGTTGTAATACTCACCGGTGCTGGCGAGAAATCGTTCGTCGCGGGAACGGATATTGGTGAATTGACGGCGCTCGATGGTGAGTCCGGGAAGGAATTCTCGGCAAAGGGGCAGGAAGTGTTTGACCTGATTGAGAACCTCGGCAAGCCGGTGATTGCAGCAGTCAACGGCTACGCTCTTGGTGGCGGATGCGAAATTGCTCTTGCGTGCCATATCAGGATTGCAGCGGAAAATGCAAGGTTCGGCCAGCCCGAAGTGAATCTCGGGATCATTCCCGGTTACGGAGGGACACAACGTCTCGCAAGACTGGTCGGCCGCGGCCGTGCAATGGAGATGATCCTTACAGGCAATCCCGTCGATGCACAGGAAGCGTTACGTATTGGCCTGGTCAACAAAGTTGTACCGCTGGCGGAGCTCATGAATACCGCGTTGGCAATCGCACAGGCAATTGCTTCCAAAGGACAGATTGCAGTACGTATGGCACTCAAAGCCGTGAACATGACAGCGGAAACAACACTCAGTGACGGGCAGCAGCTTGAAGCTTCGTTGTTCGGTGTCTGTTGCGATACTCAGGATTTCAGGGAAGGCACACAAGCTTTTCTTGAAAAGCGGAAGCCTGTGTTCAAAAATACATGAGTACACAAGTGGTAGGCTCATCGCTGCGGCGCAAGGTGGTTCTGGCAGGAACGCTTGCGGTTCTGGCGCTAGTTCTGTTTCTTCTTGTTACCTCCGGTTCAACTCCCGATCGGCGAGCAATCATCTACAAGGGCGATATTCATGATATCACCGTTGTGGTTGATACCATCCTTGCCCGGTACGGAATTGATCGCAGCGCCGTCAAAACCCGGCAGGTGAGGAGCCCCGACAAGAAGTTCCTTCGTGTTGAGCGAAGGGTGGAGGTTCCGCCGGAATTTGTCAGCGTGAACTTCAACCGCGATTTGAGCGAAAAGCTTGATGCCATGGGGCTTCGCCTGGTGGCAACCGAGCGGACAAAAGAAAATACTGTGACAATGCATGTGAAGAAAGATGACACGATTCTTCAAAGCATCACATTTATGGTGAAAAGACAATAATACGCAGGCAAAGATAAGCATGAGTAAACAGGCAACCGGCAACGATGCAGTAGTAATGGAAAAGATTGTCTCTCTCGCGAAGCGAAGAGGATTTGTGTTCCAGTCAAGCGAGATCTACGGGGGGTTGAACGGCTGCTGGGATTACGGGCCGCTCGGAGTCGAGTTGCTCAGGAACGTAAAAGATCAGTGGTGGAAGGCGATGACCTTCCGCGAGGATATCGAAGGGCTTGATGCGGCGATATTGATGCACCCGCGTGTGTGGGAAGCGTCCGGGCATGTGGAGAATTTCACCGACCCGATGGTGGATTGCAGGCAATGCAAATCACGCTACAGGGTGGATGTTCTGTTTGATGAGACAACACCGAAAAAGAAGAAGGATGCTCTTCGTGAATTGCATCCCGGAAAGTATGAAGGCCAGCAAAAAGACGAGTTCATTCTGGAAGAATTCAACAGACAGGCTGAAACCGCTCCTGCCGGTGTACTGACGGTCCTTAGTTGTCCAAATTGTGGGAACAAAGGGACATTCACAGAAGCCCGCCAATTCAACCTGATGTTCAAAACATTTGTCGGTCCTGTAGAGGAGGAAAGCGGCAGGGTCTTCCTTCGCCCCGAAACAGCGCAGGGCATCTTTGTGAATTTCCTGAATGTCCAGTCGGCCTCACGCCAGAAGCCACCGTTCGGTATTGCACAAATTGGTAAAGCATTTCGGAATGAAATCAATACCAAGAACTTCCTTTTCCGTACCCGTGAGTTTGAACAGATGGAAATGCAGTTTTTCGTCAAGCCGGGAACCGATGTGGAGTGGTTTAATCGCTGGAAGGAAGAGAGGATGAGCTGGTTCCTCGGCCTCGGCATGACAAAGGAAAAACTCCAATGGCATCAACATGCGCCGGATAAGCTTGCGCATTACGCAAAGGATGCGTATGACATTGAATACCGTTTCCCTTTTGGATGGGGCGAGATTGAAGGGATTCATAACCGGACGGATTTTGACCTCTCGCGGCACGAAGAGTATTCCGGCAAGAGCATGAAGTACTTCGACCCGGAGACGAAGGAGAAATTCACGCCATTCATCATCGAAACTTCCGCAGGCGCGAGCCGGTCGTTCATGGCGTTTCTCGTTGATGCGTATCGGGAGGAAGAGGCTCCCGATGCCAACGGAAACATGGAAGCACGTGTTGTGCTCAAGTTTCATCCCAGGCTCGCTCCGGTAAAGGCGGCGGTCTTCCCGCTTGTGAATCGCGACGGTATGCCGGAGATAGCAATGAAGCTTACACGGGATCTTCGCAATCATTTCCGCGTCTTCTATGACGACAGCGGTGCAGTTGGCAGGCGGTACCGCCGCCAGGATGAAATCGGCACGCCGTTTTGCCTTACGGTGGATTCCCAAACACTTGAGGACCAGACGGTGACAGTGCGCGACCGTGACACAATGGCACAGGAACGTATTTCAATAGACTCCGCCGCAAATTATCTGCACACAAAGATTGGTTCGTAGGGATTTGATTAATCAAATCCCTGCGATTTACAGGCATTTCAAAAACACCCTCCTTTGAATTTCCAGCACCTTTTGTTATCTTCTTGCGGGAAATATCCACGTATGTTAATTGTGTTCCATTTGACCGATGTTGTTTCCTCCTAAGGGAAAAATCATGTGTAAAACCACTCTTCAATGCTTTGCGATATTGTCGGTCCTTGTTGTTTTTAGCGCTTGTAACAAGGATGGTACTATTGTAGACCCTGGGCCAACGCTTGTCGCACCAACAAACCTTCGGGCATATTCGGCCGGTGCCACATCGGTCGGGTTGCGCTGGGATCTCTCTGCAACAGAATCAGATCCGGCATTCAATAATTATCTTATCAGAGTGAAATCTCCGGGTGGGGCATTGGTCGGCTCGCTTTCCGTTT
>CAZWIN010000122.1:0-7948 GCA_964633855.1 uncultured Chitinophagales bacterium | reverse complement strand
ACTGGAACGTCACAAAATTCCAGTGGACTTCATTGTTGCGACAAGCCTCGGGGCAGTGGTCGGAGGGTTGTATGCATCCGGCTATACCACGGATGAGTTGGAGCGTCTTGCGCTGACGACAAACTGGGATGAGTTGCTCTCGCTCTCCGGCGAGACGCGCAGGCGTGATTTGTTCATTGACCAGAAGATTGCAGATGACAGGAGCTTTTTTGCAATCCGTTTTCAAGGATTGGAGCCTGTGATTCCTTCTGCGATTTCCAGTGGTCAACGTCTCACAGATTTTCTCAGTACTCAAACACTCCAGGCATTATATCATCCCGACCCGATGTTTGATGACCTCAAAATTCGCTTTCGTGCCGTGACCACGGACTTGATCTCCGGTAAGCGGGTGATACTCAAGGAAGGTTCGTTGTCAGAAGCGTTGCGTGCAAGCGCAACTGTCCCGCTGCTCTTCAGCCCGATAGAAAAGGATTCCATGCAACTGATTGATGGCGGACTTGTTTCCAATATTCCCGTGGATGTGGCGCGCTCGGAAGGATATGATGTGGTGATTGCCGTGAATTCCACAAGCGGCATGCGGAACAAGGAAGAATTAAAAGCCCCATGGCAGGCTGCGGATCAAATCATGGGCATTATGATGCAGACGGCCAATGAGCAGCAGTTGAAACTTGCTGATGTCATTATTACACCGGAAATCGGACGACATCTGTCGTCGGATTTCTCCGGACTGGATTCGTTGATCAGGCTCGGCGAGCTTGCCGCGGAAAAAGCAGTTGGCGCAATTGAATCATTGTTAGCCTCAAAACACAATACTCTCATAGAGAGTGTTGATGGAATTACCGGCGGTGATTCCATCCTCAATAATGTTACTGTTGCTGTGCATGGTTCGGAAGTTTCTGATTCGCTGCGGATAATACTTCAGTCGTCTGCTGTTGCACTGCTCCGCCTGAACGACATCAGAAAACAGCTGAATGAGATATATGACAGCGGGGAATTTAATGATGTCTGGGCGGAAGTTGAACCCGGAGCGGATTCTACAGTTATCACATACCATCTTGAGCCGAATGCACAACTCAGGGATGTTCGGATTGCCGGCCACAGACTCCTCCCTGCTGATGCTTTACAGGGTGAGTTTCTGTCTTTACGCGACAAACCGATGAATCCGGAGAAAATTAGCCTCGCTTTGGAAAGCATGCTGAGGTTGTATCGTTCAAAGGGATACTCTTTGGCGCGGCTTGATTCCGTGAGGTTTGATCCTGCAAGTGGCGTGTTGGATATTCTTATCAATGAGGGTATTGTTGACAGGATTGATGTTCAGGGAGGAGTGAGAACCGAGGATTATTTTGTATTGCGGGAATTTCCATTGAAAGAGGGTGATGTATTCGAGATTGACAGAGCGAATGCCGGACTTGTAAATATCAACAGCACGAAATTGTTCGACTATGTGTATCTCGAGGTTTCATACCCCGGGAATAAACCGCTTCTTACCGTCAGGCTGAGAGAGCGCCCAAGCCAGCTTGTCCGGCTGGGCATCCGTGCGGATAATGAGCGGTATATGCAGGGGTCGTTGGATATCCGCGACGAGAATTTTCACGGTACCGGCTCGCAACTCGGATTCACTGTGGCTGGAGGCGGGCGTAACAGGGAATTCACACTTGAATACAAGACATTCCGGATTTTTAACACTTACCTTACGTTTGGTGTGAGTGCTTTTCATTCGTTGTTTGATACCGATGTCTATGGTGATGTGGCGGGGCTCGGGCCTGGCCGCTTTGACCGTGAACGACTGGGCGAGTACCGTGACGTCCGCACGGGAGGAAGGTTAGTGTTCGGAAGCCAGCTTGAACGGTTGGGGAACGCTACAATCGAATTCAGTGTGCAGAATGTTCGCATCAAGAACCTTGAGAACATGGAATCACTTGCCGAGCACTACCTGCTCACGCTGCTGAAGATAGGCACAACAATAGATACAAAGGATGTGTACCCGTTTCCTACATCGGGAATCGGTTTCCAGCTCGGGTACGAAATTGCTTCGAAGCGGTGGGGAAGTGAAGTCAGCTACAACGCATTACGGGTGATGTACGAGAGTTACTCATCGTGGGGCGGCCGGCATACGCTTCACCCGAAAGTAACACTTGGCGCCGCAGACCGGACAACTCCCCTTGGCCAGCAATTCCGATTCGGCGGGCAGGCGATGTTCTTCGGCTTGCATGAAGACGACCGCCGGGGACGGCAAATGCTGTTGATAAATCTTGAATATCGTTACCGGTCGCCAATCCGCATTCTGTTCGATACGTATCTCCGGCTTCGCTATGACCTTGGGTCCATTTCGTTGATTCCTGAGGAAATTAAGCTGAGCACCTTCAGGCACGGGCTCGGTGCGGAGCTTGCTCTGGATACCCCCATTGGAGCTGCATTATTCGGGGTTGGCAAGAGTTTCTATTTTGTAAGAGATCTGCCTCAGAATCCCGTACAGCAGGGGCCGTTCATACTCTATTTTACAATAGGATATGAGTTGTGACATGACAGAAGCATGGCTGGTTGCCATGCGTACCGAATGAATGTTTTCTACAGATTTCCTATATTGATTCTGCATCCTCACCGTAAACATCCAGCAAGGGATACACCATGACAACCAAAGCTCCATCTTCCGTGAAGCCATCGACAGGTGACAGCCTTGAGAAAGTTGCCTATGCAAGTGTTGCAACTATCCCAACGGTTGAGCCCCACGATCAGGACAGGCTTGGTTACAATGTCTGGAGATTTCTCAAATACCGCCATGACCCGTTGGAGATTGCCATTCGAACTGCCGGTGCACGGTTGCTGATTTCAGAGGAAGAGGCCCTTCAGAAAATCAAAGAACGCCTTGCGCAGAGTGGCGTGCAGGTTTCCGGTTAGCCCTCCCGTATTCCCGATTGTTGCAGAGCGTTTCACCATGCCTTTCACGGGATAAATATGGACGCGTTTTTACTTGCATTTATACCGCTCTTTGTCGCCATTGATGTATTCGGCGTCCTGCCGTTGTTTGTCTCCCTTACGGAGGGCCTTGACGAAGGGCGGCGAAAAGTCCTGACGGCTGAAGCAACCCTGACTGCATTTCTGGTTTCGCTTGTGTTCCTTTCCGCCGGCAAGTTATTGTTTTCTTTTCTGGGCATTACCGAAAGCGACTTCCGGATCGGCGGAGGTATAGTTCTTCTCGTCCTCGCGGTACACGACCTGTTGTTTTCAAAAGAGCACAAAAGCGATCCCGATATTTCAGCCGGAGTTGTGCCGATAGGTATTCCGCTCATCATGGGGCCTGCCGCGTTGACAACAATCATCATCCTTGTTGATGCATATGGATACCTGTGGACAATTGCCTCCCTGATTGTGAACATGTTCATTGTCTGGCTGGTCTTCACCCGCTCCGACATGATCACGAAAGTGCTTGGGAAGGCCGGCTCGCGTGCTGTTGCGAAAGTTGTTGCACTCTTTCTTGCAGGCATTGCGGTAATGATGATCAGAAGCGGCATCTTGCAGATGTTGAACCGGTAACAGAAGGAGTGAGCATGGATCTCGGTATCAAAGGAAAGGTGGCGATTGTTGCGGCGGCAAGCCAGGGTCTTGGAAAAGCAGCGGCGAAAGGGTTTGTAGCGGAAGGGGCGCATGTTCTGATTTGTGCCCGCGACAAGAAGAATATCCAGGCAGCGGCGAAAGAATTGGGCAAGGTTGCCCGTGTCAAGGGGCAAAAGGTGATTCCCGTTGTTGCTGATGTATCGCTACTGAAGGACATCAAGAAGGTTGTAACGACGGCGGTGAAGGAATTCGGACGGATTGATATTCTCGTCACCAATGCCGGCGGGCCACCTTCCGGTGCATTTCATGACCTTGACGACGCAAAATGGGAGAAAGGATTCACGCTCAACCTGCTGAGTACGATACGATTCATGCGTGAAGTGCTTCCCGTGATGCAACGACAGAAATGGGGAAGAATTGTCAACATCACTTCGCTGACCGTGAAGCAGCCGGTGAATGATCTTATCATTTCCTCCAGCGTACGTCCCGGAATTATCGGTGTCTCAAAAGTTCTCGCAAACCTTCACGGCAAGGATGGCATCACCATCAATAGTGTTGCCCCGGGTTTTATTATGACGGCGCGGCAGGAGGAACTAAGCAAAATTCGCGCGGGGAAACGCGGCATTGCGTTTCAAGAATATGTGCAGGAAGTCTCAAAGGACATTCCTGCCGGCAGATTCGGTGAGCCCGAGGAACTTGCAAATACGATTGTATTCCTCGCGTCAGAACGTGCGAGCTATATTACAGGCACAACCCTCAGTGTGGATGGCGGGCTAATCAAAGGGCTCTTGTAGTTGGGAAAATCCCTGTTATCACACGAAATGTTATCATTCCACTACATAAAGAAAGGGCATAGGGCAGAACAACATCTGCCCCATGCCCTGCAATCAAATCTTTTTTACGCCATTCTCACACCAGATTGTTACATCGCCCTTCTGTAATCGTCTGTCTCGATAAGTGATGGTTGTTGCTCAACAGGATTTGCAATCTCAACCAGTTGCGGGAATGCAGAGAGTGTTTGTTGAGGTATCAGGATTCTCTTTTCTTTGCCGACTGTGGAAGACAGCCGGAATGCATTTGCTATTGCTTTGCCGTTCGTGGTATTGTTGCAAATGACAATGATCTTCTTGCATTTTCCCGAAACGATCTCCAGCCTGCGGCTGATCTCGCGGATTTCTCTGGTGTTGTACAGATAGTCGTAGCGTGCATCAAGGGCGTTTTTCATCCAACCTTGTTCATTGCGGCCGTGAAGCCGGAGATACGCGGTATCACCTGCAACGCCGGTAATGAACGGCATGAGTTGTTTTATCCGGGGAAGGTCTGCATTCACCGGTGAAAGAGAGTGTTCGCCGAGGAAACCGAACAGGTTGGGCTGGTTCCATGATTCGTGGCGGAATTCCACATGGATAGGAAATCCGCTGAAGATCTCCGCCAGCTTGATCACGTGGTATCTATGCGCACTTGTGTTTGTAAATGAATACGGGAATTGTATGAGCAATGCACCGAGACAGTCGGCCTTGGCAAGCTCCTGAAGCAATCCCCGTGCATTGCGTGTGATCGCCGGCTTGATGTTTTTATGGTGTGTGAACGAT
Source organism: uncultured Chitinophagales bacterium (assembly GCA_964633855.1). GTDB lineage: Bacteria > Bacteroidota > Ignavibacteria > UBA10030 > UBA6906 > CAZWIN01. The sequence continues at coordinate 2,801 of CAZWIN010000122.1, read as the reverse complement.
GAATGCAACTTCACATTGAACCGGAAATGCTTGTTTTCCCTGACGGCAGCCACCCAACCGCAAGCATCCTTCTCGGAAAGGTCTTCATCCCAAAATGTGGGCCGGATTTCCACCGTATCAAAGTAGCCGGAGTAGTAGTGCAATTTGTGGAGGGAGTCCATGCCGGGATTTGGATAGAAGCATGAATCAAAAATGCCGTGGTCCCATCCGCCGGTTCCGATCATAATCGTTGCTGCCTTCTGCATAACTCCTCCTGTAAACAAAGTGCTTGACACAGTGGGTTGAATTTCATATTTTTGTCACCAGCAATGTACGACAAATATGTCGTATTGTCAATATTGTAGACGACAAATATGTCTCTGGAGAAATTTATATGAAATCCACCATCGGTGATAGGGTGCGTGAAGCAAGAGAAAACAAGGAACTGGATCAGGCAACGTTTTCTGCAAAGATAGGCGTTGTTACACGTACTCTGCAGCGTTGGGAAAAAGGCGAGCAAATTCCCGATGCTGTCTCAATTACAAAGATCGCTAAAGTTACGAATGTTCACCCTCATTGGCTGTTAACGGGAGAAGGTGAAATGTATCCGGCTCCCGCCCGCCCTGCGAATGTATTTTCATTACCCACCGCAAACAAGAGGCACAACCGGCTTGTTGACCTTCCGGTTATTTCATCTGTGCCCGCCGGTAAGGTCGCCACAATTTTTCATCCGGATTATACTGATGATTTTGTGACTGTGGATGACGTCAAAGACCCGCAGGCGTTTGCATTGAAAGTGAAGGGGAACAGCATGTCGCCACGCATTGAAGATGGCGATGTTGTTGTTATCAGTCCGGCACAAGAGGTGCATAATGGCGATATCGCCGTTGCCCGCGTTGACGGCGAGGACACACTGAAGAAAATCAAATTTGAGGGGAATTATGTTCATCTGATTCCGCTCAACCCGGAGTTTGAACCGATGACGGTGAAGAAGAAGGATGTGAATTTTGTGTGGAAAGTAGTAAAGCTGATAAAAGAATTATGAGGCGACGATAAGAGATGCGCAATTGGTAGGTGAATGCAAGAACATGTCAGAACCCCAGAATCTCTTTGGGCCGATAACTCACTCCTAATCAATACATTTGAGACAGTTCCAACCGGAAGACTGTTGTTGATCCATGGAAGATCGCCTGAAGTGTTCGAGTTATCATTGCACGCGGTTTCAAATGCAGTGTTGCGCGGGATGCCCATTGTTCTTGCCGATGGATCAAATAGATTTGACCTGTATTATGTTACAGAATTTGCCCGCAGAATAACAAGCCAGCGATTGGTTGCAAGACCGGTGAAGCCGGAACAGTTACTACGACAAATCTTTATTGCACGCGCATTCACCTGTTACCAAATGGAAGCTACGATTACAGAGCGATTGCCGCTGTTCCTTAAGAAAAAAAACACAACCACCGCGATAATATTTGGTCTACTCGATACATTCTATGATGAACAGGCACCATTATTTCAGGTAAAGGCAAGCTTGCAACGTATCATTGAAGCCTTGCAGAAGCTAAAAAGAGACAACGTCTCTGTTCTCCTTGCATCACTCGATAAGAAAGTGGAATCGAAAGAGCGTAATCAGCTTTTCACGCAGCTTGTATCTGCAATGGACCAAACAGTAAAGCTGGAAAAGGGCAATATGCTGAACGGGTATCGCGAACAGCTGAACGACTATAGTCGTGTATCATCCCCGCATGCTCAATCTTTTGACAATTAGATTTTCTGGGAGGCAACATGGGCCGTACGGTACCGACATTTACCATGGTAGTTCAGGAAGAAATGGAGACATGGTCAAAATTCCGGCGCGGCTTGCGCAAAGAGGATCAAGAGGCCCTGGATGAACTTTTCCACGCGGCGCGTACACAGCTTGCGGCCAGCGCTTATGCAGCAAGGCCAATTCCGTTTGAGAGCATTGTTATGTCCATGCTTATCATGCAGCAAAGAATGATTCGTAGAATACAACGCCGCTTATCCATTGAAAGCGGGGAGAATCCTTCGGTAGGATATATTGGACTTGATGATGGTGTATGAACAAGACTGTTACAGCTTGGTTATTCGACCTGTATCCGTCATCGAAAGGAATCACGTTCTGGCTGAAAGATCAGAATGGATGTACCCACCATTGCTTTCGCAGCTATGAGCCGGTGTTTTACATGCACCTCTCGACCGTTGAGGAGCGGAAGCTGCATGCCTTCTTGCCTTCGCTTCCCTCTCATGTAACTGTTGATCGCTACACTCAGACAGAGTTATACAGCAATAAAGCTCTGGATCTCATGCGTGTCAGAGTGCATGACGCCCTGCGATTGAATGCGGTGGTGCGCTCTCTTGAACATCAATTTCCTCACTATGTTTTCTATAATTCTGATATCCCCGTTCCGCAACTCTTTTTATATTCCACCGGACTCTTTCCGCTTGCGTTCGGGGAATATTCAATAACCCAAGACGGCAGGCTTGAAGGTTGGGATATTAGTGGAGATGATCGCGAGGCGAACCGGTACTCACTTCCGCCATTGACGATGTTAACACTGGCGAATCGTCCGGATTTTGTCTCGCCTAAACACCGTAAGGTGTACCAACTTGAAGTAAGTTACGATGGATGTACGTATAGCCTTGAAGGCCATGACCCTGTTGACGTGCTCAACACACTTAACCGTCACCTCAAACGCTGTGACCCTGACGTCATCCAAACAGAATATGGCGATGCAATCCTTCTACCCATGCTCACTCAACTGGCCAATCAGCATAATATGCCGCTCATGTTGAACAGGGAT
>CAZWIN010000121.1:0-7956 GCA_964633855.1 uncultured Chitinophagales bacterium | reverse complement strand
TGCGACCTTGATATAGTTGCCACTAAAACCGAACCGCCAGCCATCCTCAACAGTACCCTCAAGGAGAACATCTACCACAGTTCCTGCTATCGATGCAAAAAAGGCCCCTCTTTTCTTTTGACTCAGAGACCTCAGCATTTCATTCCGCCTGAAGCGGATACGGGGCTCTACAACATGACCGAACACTGCAGCCGGTGTATCTGGTCGTTCAGAGTATGTAAATGCATGAAGATACGTGACAGGGAGTTCAGCAATAAAACGATATGTTGACTCGAAATGGGCATCTGTTTCCCCGGGAAACCCAACAATCACGTCCGCACCAATGCCGCACTCAGGGATCCGTTCCCGGATGCGGTGAACCAAGTTTGCATACATTCCCGAGGTATAACGCCGCCTCATCCACCGGAGGATTTCATCGTTTCCACTTTGCAGGGGGATGTGAAAATGTTTGCACATCTTTTCTTGAGATGCTACAAAGTCGAGAATTTCACCGGAGAGCAGGTTTGGTTCAATGGAACTAATTCTGATTCTTTCCAATCCATCAATAACAACAAGTTCGTGCAATAACGTGAGCAGGCTCGCATCATGTTTTTTCCCGTAATCACCGACATTCACGCCAGTCAAGGTGATCTCTTTGAACCCGTCGCTCACCAGTGCCTTTGCCTGTGCAACAGTGGCATCCAATGGCTGGCTCCGGCTTGCGCCCCGGGCAATCGGGATGGTGCAGAACGCACAGTTGTAATCGCAACCATCCTGGATTTTAAGAAATGCCCGTGTACGGTCACCCGCAGTGGAGGAATACGCAGGGCCGAAACTTTCCACCTGGTTGATGTCCGAAACAAGAACTTTTGGCCCTTGATTTTTTTGAAACGTCGCGCAATGCTCAAATAACCGGAATTTTTCCTCTGCACCAAGAACCAGATCAACGCCATCAATAGATGCTACTTCCTCCGGCTCAAGCTGGGCATAACATCCAGTGACAATAACATACGAGCCGGGCGAAGTCCTCAAGGCTTTCCTGATCATCTGACGGCATTCCCTGTCCGCACGCTCGGTCACACTGCACGTGTTCAGGACACAAACATCAGCCGGTTCACCAAAGTCTACAACGTCGAACCCGCGCTCGATGAACTGTTTTCCAATCGTGGAGGTTTCTGCATAATTTAGTTTGCAGCCGAGCGTATGTAGGGCAACTTTAGGCATGGCCTTCCCATGAATACACAAAGAGCTGCCCGCGGTTAAACGGGCAGCTCCTCATTACTTCGTAACACGATTGTCAGTTCTCTGTCGGAATCGACGTATCGCCGGCCGGTGCCTGGCCGGTAATGGTCGCTGATTCCGCAAGGGTATTTGCAGGCAACTTGTGCTTGGACATATACTCTTCTACCGCACTAGTTTCCTTCCCCTTGAAATACTCAACAGCAGAGAGAACAATCTTCTTTGAGTCTTTGTCGAACTCAACGACCCGCAACGGCAACATGTCGTCAACTTTGAATTTGTCGGCGACGTTCTTTATCTGGGACATCGAAAGCTGGGAGGCGGGCACAAAACCGTCAACTCCCATGGGAAGTTCAACGATCACACCCTTTTCAATAATCCGTACGATTTTGCCTTCCACTTCGGTTCCAACCTTGTACGAATCGCCGAACCGATCCCAGGGATTATCCTCAATCTGTTTGTGTCCAAGCGAAATACGGCGCTGGTCAACATCCACACCGAGGATCACCACTTCAATTTCATCGCCCTTCTTCACCACTTCACCGGGGTGGCGGATTTTCTTCGTCCACGAAAGATCCGAAATGTGTACGAGACCATCCACTCCCTGCTCCAGCTCAACGAATACGCCAAAGTTGGTAAGGTTACGGACAACACCTTTGTGGCGCGATCCCACCGGATATTTTTGCATCAGCGTCAACCATGGATCCGGTTCAAGTTGCTTGATTCCAAGCGAAAGTTTCTTGCTGTCCTTGTCAATACTGAGAATGACAGCTTCCACCATTTGTCCCATGGACACTATCTGTGATGGATGCTTGATGTGCTGTGTCCAGCTCATCTCTGAGATATGAATAAGGCCTTCGATGCCCTTTTCGATCTCGACAAATGCGCCGTAGTCGGCAAGTGAAACGACTTTGCCCGGGACTTTCGTGCCAACGGGGTACTTGTCCTGAATATTCTCCCACGGATGCGGCTGCAGTTGTTTGTAACCGAGAGAAATACGCTTTTTCTCGGCGTCAAAATCAAGCACAACAACGTTGATTGTCTGATCAAGTTTGACAATTTCAGACGGGTGGTTGATACGGCCCCACGAGAGATCGGTAATATGTACGAGCCCGTCAACGCCGCCGAGGTCAACGAATACTCCGAAGTCGGTAATTGCTTTAACTGTGCCCTCGAGGATTTGACCTTTCTCAAGGCCTTCAAGAATTGCCTTGCGCTGGCCGGACATTTCTTCTTCCACCAAAACCTTGTGGCTGACAACAACGTTCTCAGAAGGATGATTGATCTTCACAACACGGAAGTCCATTGTCTTTCCAATGAACGCATCGAAATCGCGGACAGGACGAACATCAATCTGTGAACCGGGCAGGAAGGCATCGATACCGAGAAGATCCACAACAAGGCCACCTTTGATACGGCGGACACAACGGCCCTGCAGCACTTCTCCTGAATCAAATGCCTTTGTTACACGTTCCCACACACGCATGAAGTCTGCACGCTTTCTCGACAGAACGAGCTGGCCATCCTTGTCTTCCACACTTTCAAGGAATACCTCGATCTCTTCGCCCACTTTGAGCTCGTCAGGACGCGAGAATTCTGCCAGAGGGACAACCCCTTCGGATTTGAATCCGATATCCACGGAAACTTCGGATTCTCCAATGGCTACAATTCTGCCTTTGACGATTTCCCCTTCGCTTATCGAACCGAGTGTGCCTTCGTACAGCTTCATCATATCGCTGTACTCTTTGTCTCCATATTCCATCTCGTCGATAGTGCGCGAGGGTTTCATGCCGGTACGCACCGCTTCAGTACGTTTCGATACCGCGGAAAGAATACTGGGTTTTTCCATTGTTGTTTGATCAGCCATTCATCCTCCTGATGTTTGACATAACGTCCCGATACCCTGGGACATCCTTCCTTGTATGGCTTCCCGCAACGTCATCAGATTGCCTGCTGCCAGACCGGAAGGTACTTGTTATTGTTTTTTGCTTGTGAGTTAGTTGATGACTCCACCTGAAAAACACCGTGCAGGCAGACACGTACTACTACGCAATGTCAACGACGAACATTTGCTCAATCGAATGTTTTATTCTTTCCATCAGCCATTGCGGCGTTGAAGTGGCACCGCTGATACCGATACGCTCCCTGCCAACAAACCACTGCTTCTGGAGTTCCGTCTCATCTTCGATAAAAAACGTGTCCGGGTTTGCATCGCGGCAAATATCAAACAACACTTTGCCGTTTGAGGAATTTCTGCCGGCCACAAACACCACAACATCATTCTCGCCTGCAAATTCGCGAAGTTTTTTGTCACGCCCTGAAACCTGTCCGCAGATTGTATCCTTTGCATGAAAGTCTATTGCCGATTCTTCAAACGTCCCGACCTCAAACTGCTTGATCCTTTCTCGCAAGACACCTGCAATCCGGTAGAAGGTTTCCTTATCCATTGTTGTTTGGGAGAACAATACCGTTTTCCGGGAAACATCAACGCTTGACGTCTCTTCAACGGAGTGTATTACTACCGCCTCGTTATTCGTATGGCCAACAAGGCCGACAACCTCGGCATGATCCTTCTTTCCGAAAATAACAACCTGGTAACCGGCATCATAAAATTTTCTGATACGCTCCTGAACTTTGGTCACCACCGGACACGTGGCATCAATAATTGTGATACCATGTTTGCGCGCAAGCTCATACGTGGAAGGTGGCTCACCGTGAGCCCTGATGAGAACTTTCTTCCCTTCCAGTTTGTCGAAATCAAAATGCGTTATTGTCCCCAATCCCTTACGGCGCAGCCGCCCAACTTCCACGGGATTATGAATCACCGGCCCGAGAGAATAAAGTTCAGGAGACTGTTCCATCTCCTCTTCTGCGATCTCAATAGTTCTCACTACTCCCCAGCAAAAGCCGGAATGTTTATCAACCGTAACGATCATGATTTCAGTTCGAGTTCCATCTGTCGTTGGCGGGCCTTCTTGACTACAAACTCCACCTGCTCTTCAATCTTCAATGCAGAGGTATCAAGTTCTATGGCATCATCTGCTTTTTGCAAGGGGCTTGTTTGCCGGGTTGAATCCTTTCGATCCCGCTCTTCAATCTCTCTCATCAGCACAGCCAGCGATACCTCATCACCGCTGCGCTGCAATTCTTCCTTCCGGCGTTGGGCACGGGCTTCAAGTCCGGCAACCATAAACACCTTCACATCGGCATCAGGGAACACAACTGTGCCGATATCTCGTCCTTCCCATACTACACCTCCGGCCCGTCCCATATTCCTCTGCTGTGCAACCATCGCTTGACGCACAGCCGGAATCCGGCTGACCGCACTTGCCGCGCGGGTAACTTCAACAGTTCTGATTTTTTTGCTGACATCTTCGCCATCAAGATACACACTCAATGAACCGGCATCCCTCTTTAACTCTACAGTTGTACTACCGAGAATTCCTGAAACAGCATCAGGATCATCAGGGTCAATGCCAAGGCGAAGAACCTTTTCTGCAACGGCCCGGTACATCGCGCCGGTATCAAGATGCGTGTAACCAAGCCTCTCGGCAACAAGCTTGGCGGTTGTTGTTTTTCCTGAGCCAGCCGGCCCGTCTATTGCTATAATCAACTCTCTTCTATTCAAAAGGAAGCGCAGGATGTAAGAGGTGTAATATACTTAATTGCCGTATCTGCTGCAATATCACAGGTTTGGAAAAAGGCCCCCATTCCGTATATTTTGAGCATTGAATGCAACCGGAAAGGCCTCCAATTGGACAAATTAACACACGAGGAAATATCCCGCAAGCGGGTGTCTAAAGAGCAAGCACTGAATGTAAGCAGGTTACCCATTTACGGGCTTCTTGATAATATTCGCAGCCTCTACAATGTCGGCTCAATATTCAGAACGTCAGACGGAGCACTGGTCAGTGGGCTATTCCTCTGCGGTTACACACCAACTCCACCTCGGAAAGAAATAGAGAAAACGGCATTGGGGGCAACTGAAACCGTTCCGTGGAAGTATTTCAAAGATGCCAATGACGCAGCGCTTGCAGCGAGAGAGAGCGGCGCCAAGATATGCATTCTTGAACACACGACGGCAAGTAAACCATATTATGAGATTACACGGATGGACTTGCCCCTTTGCCTTGTTGTTGGTAACGAGCTGACCGGGGTTTCTCCGGAAATCATGCGGATGGCCGATATCGCGGTTGAGATACCGATGTACGGCACAAAACAATCGCTAAACGCTGCAGTTGCTTACGGTATTGCTCTGTATGACCTGGTAAGAATCTGCCGTCAAGGCGAATAATACTTCACTATGCGGGTATGTTGTACGCAAGCGTAAAGTAATCTCTCTGCTCATGCGTGTGAATCCTGACAACACCCGCCCTGACGAGAAACACGAGAATCCGGGAGGCGCGCTGTTCTGAGATATTGACAAGATCGCTGAATTCCTTCGCTGTAATCCGTTCGTTATCGTTCAGGTAGCCAAAAAGCCTCCGCTCATTTTCACCTATTTCAATTTTTCTCGGAGGCGCATCCGGCCTTTCGTCCCGCAGTATTTTGACCACTTCCTTGCTTGCCATAATGGTTTTATCGTTGACCCTGATGAAGACTCTTGTATCATCATGATGGTTTCCGTGTCCGTTTGTGGCGCCAACAAAATAGTGCGGCTTATCACTACTCTCGGTGACGTATGCAACGATAACATCTTTGTCTTCTATGGGAACAATATCCAGCACAGGGTCAATTTCAGGAAGGCAAAACATTTTGCCTGCTTCATGTATCAGGTCTATTTCGCTTTTCTCGCTCTCCACTCCGACTATGGAACCATCATCATCCACACCAAAGAGGATATGTCCTCCTTTGGTGTTGGCAAACGCAATCATTGCACGCGCTATTTTCTCCGATGAGGATACTTTGCGTTTGAATTCAACCTCAAACCCTTCCCCTTCTTCGATCAACTGATAGACGTCCTTATAATCCATCATCTGCTCCTTCATTTGTCCCTACCGAATCCTCTGAATTATCGCCGGGTTCTTCCGGCATGGGAAGCAGTTGCTCGTCTGTATTGTTTGATGGTTTCTCCGTGGATGTGGATGTTGGGGTCTGACGCCGGGCTGTCATCCTGCGCAAGACAATCTCCTTCCTGCGCAAGACATAACGGCTGTTTTCATCAGGCCTGTGTCTCAGTGGGCTTGGTATGACTGCTGCAAGGCGCGTCGCCTCTTCCAGTGAAAGGAACGCAGCAGATTTGCCAAAATACGTCCTCGCAGCCGCCTCAATTCCAAAAATTCCCCTTCCCCACTCAATGAGATTCAGGTATAGTTCCAGGATACGGTTTTTAGAAAGCGACCGTTCCAGCAGGACAGTAATCAATGCTTCCTTTGCCTTCCGAACGGGGTCTTTTGAAGTAGAGAGATACAGGTTTTTTGCCAGCTGTTGGGTTATCGTGCTGGCACCGCGTACCGCACGTCGTTTTTGGATATTCTTTTCAATTGATTCCTGGACTTCGTACCAATCAAACCCGTTGTGTGTGAAGAATGTCCCGTCTTCCGCAACAACAACCGCGTTGATGACATGCCTGGGGAGCTTCGCAATTGGAATCCACGCATGGTTGATCTTTAACGGTTTCCCGTCTGCTTCCGCCTCATTCTTCCGTTGCCGCATAAGCGCTGTTTCCCCGGGCGCTTCCGTTTTGAGATGTTGAATACCAAAGAATGGAATTGTCAACAACTCAACAAGGAAGAAAACAGCCACCGCGATGAAAACAGACTTCACCTTGTGTGCTTTGATCCATTGAAGCAGGGATTTCCACCACGGTGGGCGATCAAGCTGACCTATGACAGGAGACGGCAATTCGTGACCGCTGGATTCCATCAAAAATAATTACCGGTTCGATGCATGACTATCGAGATATTCCTGAAGCAACAGTCGGGCGGCCATGACATCAATGTTCCCCCTTGTGCGCCTCTGTTTTCTTTTCATGCCGCCTTGAATAAACACTTGTTGAGCAAATGTGGAGGAGTTGCTTTCATCCCAGGTCACAACAGGAAGTTGAAGAGCCGACGTCAGTGTGTAAACGAAATCGTCAACGGCCTTCGCCATCGCACCTTTGCCGCCATCCGGAGCATACGGCATACCTATCACCACAAGCTTCACATTTCGGGTTTCTGCAATATCCCTCAGTTCATCAATAAGCCGCGTATTATTTTCCAGTACGGTAACCGGCTGAGCGATTATCCTCAGAGGATCGCTTATTGCCACACCAACCCGTTTAGTGCCGTAATCGATCCCCATCACTCTTGAGAGTTCTTCACTCATCTCGTCAGCATAACCTCATTCCTCAAATCGCTGGGCTTCACGTACACCACGGACTTTTCTGATCTTTTCAAGCAGTTTATTGAGATGCTCGGTATCCCGCACGTACAGGATAAATGTTCCGTCAAACACCGATCCACTGGAGTCTAGATTGACGCTTCTGATATTCGTGTTCATATAGGAAGAAATGGCATGGGTAATATCATTCAAGAGACCGGAGCGATCATCACCTGAAATTTTGATGCCGGCGACGAATAACGAGCCGCTTTCCAATGGCCAACTCACATCAATAACACGATGAGCTTCCATTTGCACCATCAGCCTGATATTGCGGCAACTCTTGCGATGAATTTTAATCCCCTCTCCGGTTGTGACAAAACCCACTATATCATCGCCGGGAATGGGATTACAGCACTTCGCATAGTTGTGCAT
>CAZWIN010000120.1:0-7980 GCA_964633855.1 uncultured Chitinophagales bacterium | reverse complement strand
TCCGGATACCGCGGAAAGTGATAGGCCTGTCTTTGTACGGAGTGTACGTGATTGCAGGAGTCACGGGTTTATTTTTTAGAATTTGAAGCTTTGTGCTTGTTTGGAATTTCGTATTTGATGCTTGTAATTTGACTTCTTTACTTGTCAAGTATCTGGTTGAGATGATGCTTCAGATGTCCTATGTAGTCAATCATCAAATACTCGAGTGTTGTCGGTTGGTTCTTTGGGACCGCGCGCCATGCAATCTGGTCAAGGCTGTGGTTCGCATGAGGGCGTTTGCGGATTTCTTCCGGCACGGCAGCCATAACGTGCGCCAGTTGCAGGTTATACGTGCGCCATAGTTCGATGAGCGAGAGCCACTGTGCCTGCTGATACTGTTGGAGCTGCACCCATGCTTCCTGATCGTAGCCCGGAAAGACAAGGTCATCCTGCAGTTGCGCAAGAATGAAGCGCCGGTGGTTGTTGCATGCAGAGTCAATCAAATGCCCGATGATTTGCTTCGGTGACCATTTTCCCGGGCTGCGTGGGAGAGCGCTCTCCGTTTCGGAAATTGTCCGCAATGCTGCACTGCTCTTTTCTATTGTCGCCTGAAAATCTCTAATGAAGTCATGCATCACGATGCATCCGGGCTATTTGAATGTACGAGAGGAAAAAGAGAGCCGCGAACAAAAGGTCTATGATTATAGCGGGGATCCACATTTGGGGATATCGCCCTTGCGGGCTCAGCACGAAGAATGTCGGCAGAAGGGAGAGCTTTTCACCGATGCAAAAGAGCATGATTGTCCGGTACCGCTCCGGATGAAACGCTATAAGCACAAACAGCATCTGCCAAACGAGCGTGACGCCAATAAACGAATAGTAATATTCAGCATGGGTCAACGCCGGAGGGTTGTCTGTGGCGAAACTCTGCTCGCCAAAGTAGAGAGGAACCAGGGCGACAAAGCCGTACACTGCCGCTGAAAGAAACACAATCCGGGCAAATCTCATTGAGAGCCTTTCAGAAGATGAAACACTACATTATTCTTTTTTCAGCATGTGTTCCGGTGTGTTGACAACCAGAAATGTAATGAACACCACCACAGGCCACAGTTGCAGAAGCAAACGGTTAAGTGATGTGTTGATGTGCCATTGGATATCGTACGGCGTAATAAGATACACGGCAACATGTCCCAATGCAACACATACGAACGTCAGTACCAACGAGGTTATGTTTCTGTGTTCATTCTGCTTTTGCTGTTTCCCTGCAAACAATCCGTACGCGAGAAGTGGGAGAGACATACCGAGGAAGGTAATTTCTTTTGCATACGACGTAACAACAACAGCGTATCTGGAAAGGTCGGTGATTTTGTGAAGGGCGCCGGCCGTCTTTCCTGCCAGCAACAACTCGCTCGGCGGTGCAATAAAGGCCTTAAAGTAGAAAACCACTGCAAGCACCGGCAGGGCACCGCAAACAAATGCAACGGATTCCCTGGCAAACGTATTCCATCCTGCCGTACGCGGAACAGTGAGCAACCGTGAGAAAAGAAGAGCCGGAGTGAGTAGCAGGCCTTCATTTTTTGTCCATGCTGCCAGCCCGGATAAGATGCCGACAAGTACCATCAGCCGGGCATGCGGCGGCTTCGCGCGGTCATGGAGTTGAAGGGTGGCAGCGCTGGCGAGGAAGAAGAAGGCCACCGGGATATCCGCCTGTTGTGCGGCGCCGGCCTTCACGAAGTGAGGCGAGCCGAGCAGAACCGCCACTGCAAGCATTGCCTGGGATTTGCTTACCATGCCGCGCAGCGACGAGTAGAGTATGCCCGCAGTTCCAAACAGGAATGCGCCTGCTACTATGATTGGGGCAAGAGTCGTTTCGGCAGATGCGTAACTCCACAGGCGCGCAACGCTTGCAGGCACAAGCAGAGGATAATCCGGATGCGACCATGCAAGGTTTTGGTCGAACGCCGTCTGCCAGCCATCCCCACCACGCTCAAGAAATCGTGCGCGCATATTCCAGATAGCCCATGCATCCCAGTCACCGTGCGGGTTCCAGATGGAGTACAGCACAAACCAGAGAGCTGAGAGAGACAGGGCGGTGAAGAACGCGACCCTGATGAACGGAAGAGGGGCCGGTTCAGTTACGGAGCGTTGTTGCCTGTTGCGCCATCCGGATAATGCCGGAATCAGGAGTAATACAATCAAGGCAAGATCAATCCACACAAGAATATCGCGGTCAAACAGCACAAGATGGAGGAAGTACACACAAGCGGAAATACCCAATCCGAGCCCCGGTGTCAGAAAGCCGCCAAGCATTCCTGTGGGTACCTGCAGCTGGTTGCCCCCGATGGTGTTTTGAAGAAGCAGGCGGACGATGAGAAATCCCACTGTTAAAGAAAGAACCAATCCCATCACCAAGCCGGTCATTGCCGGCTCCCATGCAAGAGCATAAGGCCGTCGCCAAAATCCTTAACAACATGCAAGTGGGTGTATTCTTTTGGAAGCCCGGGATGTGAGAAATTACCGACGACGAATTCGGCGTCGGCACCGGGCTTTAACAGGGCAGGGGCAAGGGCATACTGAGCGAGGTAGAAGTGTTCAACGGCAACCGGGTCAGTAGAGAGGCTGTCGGGTGGAAGGTCTGTGAGATAGCCAACCAGGGTGTGCGGTGGAACGGCATTCCTGAGTACGTTGAAACGCTCTGCGTACTGCGAGATTCTATCGCGGCCGGGCCGGGCAAGGCGGACAGCTCTTTGCAACAACGGAATGTGGGCGAGAAGGCTCATCACCACAATACCGTACACTACAAATTTTTTCCCGGAGGAAGCCGCCACTGCCGGCTCTATGAGATCTTCACGCGAGTGTACTCTGCTTCCACAGCCGGGGTTTCCTCGCCTTCTGGTGAAATATTATACATGAGCATTTTGAACGAGCCGTCATTTCCAGCATGAATTTCTGTCCGCCAGTGCCAGTCCGGCCCCGGAGGCGCGGCATAGGATCCTGTCATTACCACCTTTCCGGATTCGGCCTTTCCCTCACAAATCATCATAGTGTCACTCATATGCCATGAATCGATCCAGGAAGCCCTGACGTTGCCCCGGCCATCAAGGCCAAGGATGAATTGGCCTTCCTGTGAGACACCTTTATATACCCAGGTGTATTGGAGGGAGAGAAATTTCCCGTTAGCAACAGGGGTAATTAATGCTGTCGATGGTGAGTGATGGGAAGTTTCATCCGTCGGCGGCCAGGATAAATACAGATGACTGGGGCCTGCCCAGTGTCCGGAGAGTGTTTTCAGTTCTTGAGGAATGCTCATCGCGTTTCTCTTGTTAGTGGTTCCTCAACGTCATGTCTCAAGGAGGTAACGGGAGCAGAAAAGAAAATACGCGGAAACAATGCGCCGGTGAGGCGTAACGCGTTACGACGTTAGTAGCCGGGATTTTCCAATGGCGGCGCTGAGCGCAATCTCCCGGTCAAATATCCAGCTGAATTTTTCCGTGCCGGAAAACTTGACGCGTTCAGCAAGCTTGGCGTAGCGATCCGAGAGGCCGCAGAGATAATCCTGTGCCTGTGCTGCCGCATCGGAGAGCCCCTTGATGCCATCGACTTTCCATTCGCGAACAAGTGCGCCGATGATTTCGGAGTAGTCCCGCGCGGTATACACCTCGATGCATTGTGCCACCATGGCGAACTTCGCAAAGAGCGATGTGTCCTTGCCGTCCGACATGAACATCGCAGGCATGGTCACTTTCTTCTTCATCATTTTTGCAAACGCCGTTACCGCACCTGCCGGGTCAAGTTCAAAAATTTTGGACATAAACAGCACATATGCTTTTTCGTGGCGTGCTTCATCGCCTGCGATCAGGCCACAGATTTTGTGCAGGCGTTCTTCTCCCGCTTTAAGCGCAAGGACGCCGACGTTCCGGTGGGAAATTTTTGTTGCGCGCTCCTGGAACGATGTATAAATGAACCCGAGGTAAGGGTCGTTGCCTGTTTGTGGATCAAATCCGCTTGCGATCAGATGATGGATGGTTTTCTCAACGGAGTGCATGTCCACACGGCCGGTGAGGTAGAGGTATTTGTTGAGCAAGTCGCCGTGACGGTTTTCTTCTGCAGTCCATCCGCGGCCCCACTGAGCCCAGGCGCTTCCATCCGCTCCCGTGGGGTCGCCAACGCCCTGCAGGCGGTTCAGCCATGTCTGGTAACTTGGCAGGGCTTCTTCCGTCACCATATCCCCAACGAGCACAACCAACAGTTCGTCGGTCAGCTCCTGCGCACATTTGCGGAAAGACATGAGTTGCTCGTTCCAATTTTCTGCGCTCATATCCGGCAGGAAATCCATGGGCTGCCAGCTCTCGTTGATGGGTTTCAGCAGCGAACCAAGGTTCTCCGCCACGAATCCTTCCATGCTTCTGATAACCTCAAACTGGGAAGAGGTACTGGGAATATGTTGTGTAGTTGACACGAATAGCCTCCGGAAGGGTAAAAGACAACAGTTACAAGATACGGCTTTTCCTCCCGCTCTCCAACTTTTCCAGGAAGGCTTTTTTGTTCTTCAGCGCCCGTGCCCGTATGCTCTCAATGCTTTCGAGAGGCGTGCTTTTGAGTATGGCAAGCCTGTGTTCCAGCGTTGGGAGGGAGTTTTTGAGAAGGCGCACCAGCCCAGAAGCCAAATCTGCCTTCGATACGTTTGTATCTATCAGCCATTCCTCCGGCAATGACCGAGTAATTTCCTCCATTAGTTCCGGTTCAACGGCAAAGGAAAAATCCATGGCCCTGATGCCGGGAGAATAGAAGGGATGCCGCCTGAGGAGGTTCAAAAGTGCCTGCTCGGAGTGGTTGGTACGGGTCATCAACTTTTTTACTGCCATGGATGCGGCAAAATCAATGCAATAGAGGTGGCCTTTTGAGACAACAAGATTATGGTTGAGGTCCGTACGGTCAATATTCAACAGGAGAAGATCAAATAGAAAAATCAGATTGGCTGTTGCAGAATCAGTATTGCTGAGGAATCCGGAAGAGGCGGGCGTTGCGTTTTCAAGAAAATCAATTCCAAGGTTGATGCCGGTGCTTCTTCTGATGATATCCCTGAGCTCACCGTTATCGGTAGCAGAGGCAAGGCCGTGGCTGACCGAAAGCAGGTGTGGCGATAACACAGGAACGCCCGCTCGTTGTGCCAGCTTGAGGGAAATCCATTCGGTAGCGATTGCCAGCGGACCTTCCGCGCCACCCTTCCATTTAACAACACATTTCATTCCCTGCGATGTCTCAACCAGCGCCGGCAAAGTGGAGCTGCTTTTGAACTCCGCAAGTACACGAACGGCGGAAGGAATCACCTATACTCCTTCAACAACAATCATGTTTGTTGTTGCTGTCCGGTTGCGGATATCCCGGAGCGGACGATATTCGGGCGAGTCCCACCACTCGCGCGCCCGCGCGGTGCTCGGAAATTCCAGGACAACGATACGTCCCGGTTTCCAATTTCCCTCCAGTACACCGGTCATGCCTCCACGGACAATATACCTGCCGTCGTATGCCGTGACTGTCGGGGTGGCGAGCTTTCTGTATTCCTCGTAACCCCGGGGGTCGGTGATTTCAATATCAACAATTACGTAGGCTGCCATTGTCTCTCTTCCACTGTTGGTACAAGCGTTACGTTGTGCGATACAGAAAAAGGTGTTTCAAGTGAGATTCTTTTCAAAAACAGAACGAGGGTATCACAGTTGGGGATACCCTCGCGTTGGGAAATTGCAATGTCTGAGTTGTTACTTGTTTGTGAAAGCGACGTAGCTGCCTTCGACACCCGCAACACGGCTGTCGCCCCAGGTGGAAATCTTCACTGCGAATCCGTCGCGCGTGATCTGGTCGGCCTTCACCGCTACGCGTACATTACCATCCTTGCCCGGCGCGCCATCGTAGGAAGTGATCGAAAGGCTGACCATCGGTGTTTTGGCAAATGGCTTTGCAAATTTTACGAACATGGTTTGTACCCTGTTGCCGCTGCCGCCATTCAGGCTCCAGCCTTCCGTGTTGACGTTGCCGGAAAAGTCGCCCTTCTGGATCATCTGTCCGAAGGCTGTGGACGCAAACAACAGCATTGTGGCTGCAAATAGGGAGAGTTTCATAGCGAGTACTCCTGTGATAATTTTGGGTGAAGAAAGTGAATTATGATACCGTCTGTTCTGCAAGGGATTCAATCTCAAAGCGTTGAAAATATACAAATCCTGCACGTTGAAACCAAAAAATGAGGTTGAGATTCCCACCCTGTCGTTAATCATTTATATGGACCTTTGCCTGCTGCTTGTCGAATACCCACTTCCCGCCGGGATGACGTTTGAAATTATAAATGTCGTATTCGCCCTTCCGTTTTGTTGAAGGAAAAACGGAAACCTGTGCGTTGTCAATCTTCCACAGTTCGGAAACCGGGCGGATCAACTCGAAAGCTTCCAATGTCTCGTTATCCTTTGCCACGGGATCCATACCGGGCGCAGAGGAAACATATTCGAGCAAGAAGCAATCCTTCTCCGGATAACGCTCATCATGCTCCACGCCCCAGGCAAGGGTACACATGGTGACCTTTATACTCCCGCCGGAGGGGAGGATTTGGTTGTGGTATGTCATTGCATCGCTTGTGCCGAAATAGAGAAAAGATACAATGCTTCCGGCTCCCAGCACACAAGCGGTGAAAAAACCCAATACAAACCACTTTATCTGAATCTTCATCTGCTTTCCTAATTAAGGAGAGAGGAACAACTTACCCGACACGCGCCTTCAGGCTATCCAGCCGCGCTTTATTGCGTTCCGCGAGAGCATCACCAACCCGATTGCAACGACGAGAACCAACCCTTGCAGGATGAATACTGCCGTGACTGCTTGCGCTGCCGCTCCGGTCATACCGAAGAGCGCCACGTCCTGGACAATCACTCCCGCAAGCGAGATCATGAGGAAGATGTTTGCCCACCGTTTTCGCATCATCAGCCCGAGGCATCCGAGGGCGCCGCACCAGACGGCAAGCGCCGTAGCTCCCACAGCCCACGCCGGACGTGAAGCGTACAGCTCCTGCTGAGCGGGACTCATCTTTGCAACGTCTTCCGGGGTGAGCATCACATCAGACAGGTATGCGACGCATCCCAGCAAATTCCAGATCAGGGCGATAATGACAACAATTTTGTACCACTTTGGCAGAGCTTCCATCTTCGTACTCCTTTGTTGTGATTTGGTGTGCCAGCCTGGTCAATGAGATACGCGGGCCAACTACGTAGCAGAGTTATAGATATACATCAGTAGTATGAGCGCAAGGATAACGGAGAAGATCTCTTTGTTGTACCTTGCGATAATTTTTGGGAGGTAAATATCAAAGTTTGGTGCATCCTCGCTGGTGTAACGCCTTGCGATGTTTGTGAGGGGGCATCTCCAGGAGTTCACAAGAATGACAAGAATTTCTCCCACGATCAACACCATGGCAATAAAGAACAGCGTATCGAAATTCATTCTGTACACGGAATAGCCGATGTAGAATACGGACAGCGTCATGATAACCCATATTATTGTATGGATTACTTTGATGAAGGTGATCATAGTGAGGATTGGGCGCTCCGGTTATCCCGGAATATCCGGCTCAACGAGCTTTGCGAGTTGTTCGAGCGATTCCTGCCATCCAAGATAGCACATCTCGGGGGGAATAACAGCGGGTATTCCCTCTTGTGTTATGTTGATCTCCGTTCCGCAGGAAACCTGTTTCAGGGAAACCGTTGTCAGCATTTCGCCGGGGAGGTTCGGGTCATCAAACTTGTCCGTATAGGAGAGCCGCTCATTCGTAACAAGCTCTTTATACTCCCCGCCGAAGGAGTGGCCATTGCCCGTCCGGAAATTTGTGAACGACATTCTGAACCTGCCGCCGACCTTTGCCTCCATCTGGTGGACAGTGCAGGTGAAGCCGTACGGCGGAAGCCATTTTGCCATTGCCTCCGCATTGAGGAATGCCCGATAGACGAACCCGGGATTTGC
>CAZWIN010000119.1:0-8011 GCA_964633855.1 uncultured Chitinophagales bacterium | reverse complement strand
GGAATACACCCCTGCGTCGCAAGACCTGCTGCAAACCCGACTCCGTGTTGTTCAGCGATACCAACGTCATGAAACTGCGCCGGCAGTTCGCGTTGGAGAATATCCAGTCCGGTTCCATCCGGCATCGCGGCGGTAATCCCGACGACACGCTTATTTTCACGGGCAAGTTCGAGAAGCGCATTGCCGAAGACCTTGGTATACGTCGGCGCGGCTCCACCCTTCTTCGGTGAAACACCGGTGGTTTTATCGAAGGGGGTTACGCCATGCAACTTTTGGACATCGGCTTCTGCCGGAGCGTAGCCCTTCCCTTTGCGAGTAATAACATGGACAAGAAGCGGGCCCTGGTACTGCTTCACATCCTGAAAAATGCGCACGAGTTGCGAAATGTTGTGTCCGTTGATCGGTCCGAAATAACGAAATCCCAACGCCTCAAACAACATTCCCGGTGTAATGACAACTTTTATTCCCTCTTCAACACGCGATGCAACTTTACGAAGCCGGTCTCCCCAGACGTCCAACTTTCCGGCAAGTTGATACACGTTGGATTTGAACCGGTTGTATGACGGGTTGGTAATCAGTTGTGTAAAGTAATTTGAAATCGCCCAGACGTTCGGGGCAATCGACATATTGTTATCATTCAGCACGACGATCATATTCTTTTTCATGATGCCGGCATTATTCATGCCTTCGTAGGCCATTCCGCCTGTCATTGCTCCGTCACCAATGACGGCCACAACGTTGTAGTCCTGTCCTGTTCGATCACGCGCGGCAACCATGCCGAGTGCTGCCGAGATTGCCGTGCTGGCATGACCTGCGCCGAATGTATCATACTCGCTTTCAGACCTTTTGAGAAACCCGGAAAGTCCGCCGTACTGCCGGATTGTATGCAACCGATCCTTCCTGCCGGTGAGAATTTTGTGCGGATAGGCCTGATGTCCAACATCCCACACCAGCTTGTCATGAGGCGTATGAAATACATGATGAAGGGCAACCGTGAGTTCGACTGAACCGAGACCAGCTCCAAGGTGTCCGCCAATCTTTGAAACAACATCAATGAGGTAGCGTCGGACATCATCGCACAGCAGTTTCAATTCCTGCACGTTGAGTTTTTTGATGTCATCGGGTGTGTTCACCCGGTCAAGCGTTTGATAACGCTCTTCATTCATGTGACAACCTCTCATCGTTCTGGTTCAAACTTTGAAAGCCCCCGTTTGAACTTTTGCTGAGTTTCTTGATTTTCAGCTCCGCTTGCTGGAGTTTGTCCGCGCATGTCTGGGAAAGGACAACACCTTCCTCGTACAGTTTCAGCGCTTCATCGAGGGGAATATTACTTTGCTCGAGCAGTTCGACAATCTCCTCGAGGCGCTGTAAGGAAGACTCAAAGGTATTTTTGTTTTGGTCTTTTTTTGTTGAAGCCATGTGGCTGCCTATATTGCTTCGGCTGTGACAGTACCATCCTGGAACCGGATCACCAGCTCATCGTGATGATGGACCGACGTTTTTGATGAAATCAGCTTTTCGTTCTTCGACACGATTGCGTATCCCCTTTTCAGCGTAAGCACCGGATCAAGCGTTGTCAATCGTCGTTCCAAATTCAATCGCTTCGAAGTGTGCGCATCCAGCAACCTTGCCGAAACTGCGTGAAGGCCTCGTGAAAGTTCGTCCGAGCGTTGGCTCATCTGGCGGAACAGATCGTGAGGTTTGTTAAAGGAATAGCTCTTAAGGAGATACGAAATATGTCGCCGGTGCACTTCTACCATTCGGGAAGTTGATTCCCTCAAAGTATAGGCATACTTCCGAAGAACTTCAATGAGGCCCGCTCGGTCCGGAACCACGAGTTCAGCAGCCGCAGAAGGTGTTGGCGCACGCAAATCCGCAACATAATCCGCTATCGTCACATCTGTTTCGTGGCCCACTGCGCTGACGATGGGAACCTCCGACCGGAAGATAGCCCTTGCCACATTCTCTTCGTTGAAGGCCCACAGGTCTTCGGCAGAACCGCCGCCACGCGCCAGGATAATCACATCGATATTATCAACCGTGTTGACATCGGCTATTGCTTGAACAATGTCACGTGATGCTCCCTCACCTTGCACCCGGACTGGACGAAGGACAACTTCAGCAATCGGGAATCGTCTTCGGAGCACCTTGAGAATATCATGAACAGCAGCGCCGGATTCCGAGGTGATAATTCCAATGCACCTTGGAAAACGGGGTAGATCCTTCTTTCGGTGCGCATCAAAGAGACCCTCGTCTGCAAGTTTGGCTCTCAGCCGCTCATATGCCTCCTGAAGCTTTCCCACTCCCAACGGACGCATTGCCATCGTATCGAGCTGGTAGGCGCCGCGTGGCTCATACACTGTTACTCTGCCAACGGCTGAGACTTTCAACCCATCCGCCGGCTCAAACGAAAGCATCCAATTCTTGCTCTTCCACATAACACACGGGATTTGCGAAGATTCATCCTTCAATGTAAAGTATAAGTGACCGGATGAATGTAACTTAACATTCGATAGCTCACCTTGAACAAATACGGTATTGACTCTCGTTTCCAAGAGTTCCTTTATCCTTCGGGTAAGTTCAGAAACTGATATGGAGGTAGTGTCGGTGTGCATTTTGATCCAAGGAAACTGTTCAAATATCAGCAATTGTCGCTATCAAAGCAATCCATTCTTTGCGTTGAAGATAGCCAATAGGTATATTCTCTCAACCCATTCATGAGGACACACACTTGAAACTTGACGTTTTGGCAATTGCCGCACACCCGGATGATATCGAACTTGCTTGCGGGGGCACAATCATTAAGCTGGTGAAACAAGGGAGAAAGGTCGGAATTTGCGATCTCACCGCCGGTGAGCTTGGTACGCGTGGAACAGTGGAAATACGAAGGCAGGAAACACTTGAAGCAACGAAACTTCTTGGGATAGCGCTTCGGGAAAATCTCGGGCTACCAGACGGGAATATTCAAAACACTCCCGAGAATCGGTTGCGTCTGATTGAAGTTATCCGGGAGCACCAGCCGGAGGTCCTTCTAATTCCCCACTGGCTTGAAAGGCACCCGGATCATGAAAATGCGCACACCCTTGTGCGGGCTGCCTGGTTTTATGCGGGACTTGAGAAGATCACCTCTTTGCGAGGTGCGAAACGACAGCCGGCCTTCCGACCCAGAAAGTACTTTCATTATATGCAAACATATGAATTCATACCGTCATTTATCGTTGACATTTCGGACGAGTTCGAGGCAAGGATGAAAGCGCTTCTGACGTACCGTTCCCAGCTTTATGACGAGAAGAGCAAGGAGCCAACAACATTCCTGAGTACTCCGGCCTTCCTGGAAATGCTCAAAACAAGATTTGAATACTTCGGGGATCGCATCGGGAAGAAGTACGGCGAACCGTTTTATTCAATCGATATGATCGGAACCGATGATTTGATGCAAGTCCTCTAGACGCGCGGGGCGACCTTATTCGGTTGTTGTCGCTTCCTGAACCCTTCTTACAATCGTCACCACAAACCCCAGCAAAACCAGCAACACGCCCGACCAGACAAGATTGATGAGCGGTTTGATGGATGCCTCGACAACAAGTACATCTCTGTCACTGTTTTCCTGCGAAGTTCTCTTCAAGAGATCAGTCATCGCAATTTCAACCGAAGATTGTTCAGGGTTCTCCCTGTTCGGCTCCATTGAGGCGATGGAGAATTCAAACTTTTCTGCAAAGCGGGCTACTGAATCTCTTTGATTCCCGGCATGGATAACTTTCCTCGGAATGACCTCAACCAGGGTTTGCTCAACGTCCGCTGCCACAACAAGTCGTGCTCCGATGATTACTTCCCCGCCTTCAAGCATTGCGGCCTTCTGTTCAACAGGGAAATCAAAACCCTGAAACGTAATGCTCAGTCCGCCGGCCCTTTTTGTTTCCCCCTTCTTCAACTGGATGAGTTCTGACCCTCCGCTATTCTTTGAACCCTTTTCCTCAAGTGACAGTGGCGCAACATAAAAGTCGCTTGTCTTCAAGTTCAGAATATCAGGATTCCGCATCAACCCCTCGGTATAGGAGCTGTAATACATAATCGGCGCAACGAGGTCTTTTCGCCCGGCTTTCTCCACAGTTACCATGAACTCAAATTTCTCGTGATCTATTGGCCGGTAACCTGCGTATGTGAGCGTATAGCCGCCAAGCGCTTCAATCGGCTTGCTCTGCGGGAGAGAAAGCGTTTGCTTCGCATCATACTGCTCCGAAGTAACAAATCCAAGAAACATGCAGGCCATACCGACATGGGCAATAGCCCCACCGGCATATTTCGGGCTTCCCTTGATGATTCTCCACCCAACGATCACGTTAGCGAAGAGGGAGAAGAATGCTCCGAATACAAAAATTCCGGTGAGGAAATCATCAAGCCCAAAAGGTATTGCAAGGATCGTTGCCGCAAGTGAAACACCGGCAGGATATACAATATCCTTGAACAAGCTCGTCCCGACTGATCGTGTCCACCACAGAAGCTGACCGATACCCGAGAGGACCCCAATCGCTATACCAAGGGGTAACGTTGTCGCAACATAGTAGGAAATATCCACCGTGGTGGTTTTTCCCATGAATATTTGGGTGATGATCGGAGAGGATGTTCCGACAGTGACAAACAATGCGGCAAAGGCAAGCGAGGCCGAACCAAGAAAGAGCGCGAATTCACGCGACAGGTAGGCGTGCTTTGCCGGAACATGTGGCATTTCCTTCATCCTGGCAACAAGCAAGCCGAATCCCATCAGCGTAAACATCACAATCATTATCACAAGCAGCCAGTATGCCCACATTCCCGGATCGACAAACGAGTGAACGGATGTGTCGCCAAGAACCCCACTCCGTGTGAGAAATGTCGAATACAACACGGTCAGGAAACAAAGCATTGCCAGAGCAAGATTCGTTTTTACAAACGCACCGGTTTTTCGTTGTGAAAGCATCGTATGGATGGAAGCGAGCGAAATGAGCCACGGAACCAGCGACGAGTTTTCCACCGGATCCCATCCCCAATACCCGCCCCACCCCAGTGTTTCATAGGCCCAAAATCCGCCCATGATAATTCCTGTACCCAGTTGCAGGGCCCCAAAAACGATCCAAGGCGTGGCCGGTTTTATCCAACTGAGATAGTCTCTTTTCATCATTGCGGCAACCGCAAAAACGAAGGGGACACTCATTGCTGAAAACCCCGTGAAGAGCACCTGCGGATGAATGACCATCCAATAGTTTTGCAGCAACGGATTCAAGCCGCGCCCATTCGCCGGAACGAAACCTTGCTCGACTTGTCCGGGCCAGTTTTCCCAAACATAGGCAAACGGATTCTTCACAATGAGCATCAACAACAGCATTCCCGTGACCATCCCAAAGACGCTCATGACTGCCGCCTCATAGTTTCTTTTGGAGGTGTATAGCATGAGGAAAACGCCAATGAGGGCAGTGTACACGCACCAAAGCATGAAACTCCCCTCCTGTCCGGCATAGAATGTGGAAATGAGAAGAGGCGTGGAGAGTTCACGTGAGCTGTAGTTCCACACGTATGCGAATTCAAAACGGTGGGAGATGATCAAATACAGTAACAGCCCTGCCGCTACAAGAATGAAGGCAACGGAGGACAGATACAACATTCGCCCCAGTTTCAGAAATGCGGGGTTGCCATTGCGATGATGTTGATAGTAATACGCAATACAGGCAAGACAACAAAGAAACGCAAGTTTTATGAGGATACCACCAATCATGCGGAGAACCCTTTATGTGCTTTCTTTGACCTGCTCACCTGTCGCTTCATATTTTGAAGGACATTTGGTGAGTACTTCTTCAGCATGGAAGCTCTGGTCTTCCGCTTTGTATCTTCCTTTTGCTACAACACTGGTTGCCATTTCAAAGTTGTTCGGAGCGGCACCGTCAAGAATGACCTTACATTCTTTTCCCTGTTCATCGAGAAGATAGAAAGTGAACCGGCTTGTGCGTGTGTCAAAAAAAGATTCTTTGTCCCGATTCCACGTTCCTTTAAGCTGGACATTCTTGTGAGTGTTTATGGCACCTGAGACGTCCGTTTATTCATCGTTGTGGTAGACAAAAGAATAGGTTCCGATCACAATAAAGGCAGCGATGATTACCATACCGAGTACTGTCTTGAGTTTCATTTTTCCTCCCTGCGTTTTGTTTCCGGTTGATGAGCTTCCAATTGCTTCACACGACGTTCAACACGAAGGACGTATCCAAAGATACCCATCCATACCACAAGAACAATTGTGAGGACAACATATGAAGCATTCTGGTTCAGGAATTCAAACATGGTATCCGACCTCATGATGTGCTTGGGATAATTCAAGCTGCTGAACCCGCACCCGGAGAGTCCACAACCAGAAACAGAGTGCGGTAAAACCGGCAAGCGAGCCGAGGAATACCGTCAGCATGGTTTTATTCATATGCACTTCCCCGCGCGAGTTCAACAACGGCTCAGGATGCAGACTTGCCAAAATACGCGGCATGATAAACATGAAAAAAGGCATGATCACCGCGGCAATGATGGCATACACGGCTGAAAGAGTTGCGCGCTTCTCTTCCGCATCCATGGATGTTCTCAGTCCGAAATATGCTCCGTAAATAAGAAGCAGAATAAAGATGGATGTCTGCCGGGGGTCCCAGTTCCAAAACGTGCCCCAACTAAATTTTGCCCAGATCGCCCCGGTCGCCGTGGCCAGGACGCAAAAAAGGAAACCAAGTCCCGCCGCGGACGAGGACTTCACATCGTCAAGCAAGTTTTTTGTCCGCAGGTATCGGATGCCATAGACCATGCTCGCAAGAAAACACACCACACTCAACCATGCGCACGGAACATGAAAAAAAAGAATCCTCGCTTTGTCTTCCAGTCCGGGAATAACGGGAAAATGGTACCACAGCGTTGGCTGTGATACCATGGGCAGACTCAATGCGAGGGTGAAAATGCATGTAAGCCATATTCCCAAAACGATGCGGGACGTCATATACTACTCTTTCCAAACGTAACGGAATACAAGAAACGAAACCGCTATGACTACTACAATATACGAAACGATAACCTGAAAATCAGGAAGGGCCTCTTCAAAGAAAGCACCCTCACCAGCCAATTGCGTCGCATGAATCAACGACATGAGCAATGGCAGCACTATGGGAAATGCCAATACCGGGTAAAGAGTTCCCTTGACGTTCGATTTTGCTACGATTGCGGCGATGATAGTGCTTGCCGCCGCCAAACCGACGCTTCCCAGAATGAACACGACACAAAAAATCATCTGCGTCGCGATTTGAAATCCGTCAATGAACAAAAGGTACAATACCAGTGTCAGTCCGTTCAGGCACAAGGAGAGAACGACATTGAAAACCAGTTTTCCAAGTAACACCGCAGGTGGAGGAGAAAGAAGCTGAAGAACCATCGCTGTCCCCCGTTCTTCCTCGGCTACAAAAGTGCGGGACATCCCTGACATGGAACCGAAAAAAATAACAACCCAGAACATGCCGATGAGGACATCCAGGGACGTTTCTTCCCGACCGATGGCGAACAAGATCATACTGATGGTGGTAACAACGAACATAATGAGCGCATTGATGGCATAGCGGGTACGAAACTCGGATCTCAGCTCCTTGGAGAAGACCGCAATGGCCGAGCTCAACCATGTCTGACGCGCTCTATCGGTCATCAAGACTCAACCGTCGGGAGAACTGTTCCAGATCTCCGGGATTATTTGTCGCCACGACAAGAGCTCCCTGACTTGTTTGCTTTTGCATGATTAGCCTTACTATCCCGATTCCTTCGTCATCCAGATTTGCCATCGGCTCATCGAGAACAAGAAGCGATGGATGATGAGCGATGGCGATTGCATACTTCAAGCGTTGCTTCATGCCGGACGAAAACGTCCTCACAGATTTCTTCATGGCGTTCGCAAGTCCGACCTGATGAAGGATCTCCTCATGGGAAGATTGATACGAATACTGGCGCAGTTTACGGGCAAGTTCAA
>CAZWIN010000118.1:0-8027 GCA_964633855.1 uncultured Chitinophagales bacterium | reverse complement strand
AAACGGATGTAGTTGTTCGTATCCTGCTCAACAATGATACCGTGAACCTGGATATCCTGCGCAAACTGTGAGTCAAATTTGGCGTCAAGCTCGAAGCTCGTACTGTTGTTTGCGGGCTGCATGATGCGAGCGCCGGTATTCCGCGGCGACCATGCTTCATGGGCAATGCCTCCCGGAACGGAAATTTGCACTTTCGCATCGCCTGTTCCCGCGCCGATCATTTGCAGTGTAGCGTCGCCGCGCGGATTCACAAACCTCCACAAGCCGGTGTTCAATGATGCGGAGTTGAAATCATCAGACGTGATTGTCGAACCTTCGTCAAGTGGTACGATGCTGATATTGCCTATACGGGCATATACCTGATGCGCGACAATCAGCAAGCATCCTGACTGCGGGCCACTCATCGGTTCCTGGCCCTGCAGGTTCCATGTCGAGGGCTCTGGCGTTCCAGCCACCCACATTTTCATCTTGTAGAGACCGCCGATGCCGGGAGTTGTGGTGACACGCATTTTGTACATGTACTTCACGCCAAGTTGAAGCATCCCACCGGAGTTATCCTCGCCCAAAAGACGTAACTGGTCTCCCAACATTCGTTTGGTTTGGGTCCCATCCATTTCCCAGTTATGCACTGTGAATGACCCCAAGGGCAAAAATCCCGACTTGGGCTGCAGTCCAGCAGTACTTGCAGGGTTTGCATCACTATGGCCGGGCCAGCGGAACAGGAAGCCAATAGCACAACCGTTACTCGGAGAGACAAATCCAGCCGAGTCGATTGCATCAACTGTAATCGGAACCGTGATTTCGTAATCAACCCATGATTGTTCGCCTATGGCGATCAACCGGTCATATCCTGTTTCAAGATTCTTCAGTTCGTTGTTCTGAATAGTCCATTTCCCATCAAGAATTTGAACTGCATCCTGTGGCTGGGCAACAGTGCTCCAATCGACAGAATATGCTTTCGGCCAGGTATTTCCGGCAACATAGTTAACGATAACAGTATCATATGATGGTGTAAATTGGCTGTCCACTGCTGTCAGGTAGATTGTGTTCGCGCCGGGCGAGAGTCTTGAGTACAAAAGGTCAATGTTGAAATCACCTTTGCGTTGGAGTCGGCGCGTATCCGGCCCTCTCGAAAGTGATTCTGCAGGTTGGCCGTTTAGACTGAACACGAGTGAGAGGATCCCATTGGAGTCGGCAACATTACCGAGGATGTTAATTCTCGGCGCCGGGTTTCCGAGCTGGCCGAACGTCTGGTTCTTGCCATACCAGATATTGAATACAGGGGGTGTTGGAGCTACCGTTGTCAATGAGTAATTGTTTGATACTGCCACATTCCCGCTTGCATCCTGGCCGCGGACACGGAATTGATATGTTGTTTGTGGTTGCAGACCAAAAACTTGTATGGTGTGGACAGTGCGCAAATCCTGATGTTCAACCGTACCCATTTCATAGGAATTGGTTATGCCATAGTCCACAAGTCCGGTCGTCGGTTCGTCTGAAATCCACGTTACGGTAAAGCCCTGGGCTCCTGGTGCCGATTGTATGTTGGTAATAACCGGTGGGAAATTGTCCACCGCAGTTCCGCCGTCTTCATTAAACAGCGGCTCCTCAGTCAATTGGAAATAATCAATGCTGCCGATAAACTGCGGAGGATTGGCTCCTGCTGTTCCGAAGAACGGTCCAACCGAATTTACAGCCAGGGTTCTGCTGTATGTTCCTGCTGTAATCCAATTCACTCCGTCGGTGGAATAGAGTTCGGTCCATTGATTGCCGATTCGGCGAACCTTCAGGTACAGAGGTGCTGATGTTGCGTTAATCGGGAAATTGATTCTCTCTGTTGCCGTCGCGTTCAGAATGCTTGCCGAATACACCGTCAGCCCGCTGATGTTTCGCAGGAAGTCGAACCGGATGTAATTGTCGATGTCCTGTTGGATCAAAATGCCTTGCATTTGGAAAGGTGTTGAGGGAATCGAAAAGAACTTTGCATCAAGCTCAAAGTCAGTATTGTTACAGGACTGTAACAATCTGTACGAATAGTTACCACCGCTCCACACATCGTGTGAAGTGCCGGCAGGAATCGTCACCGTGAATGCCGCGTTCGGCGTGTTTGTTTCCGTCATTGCTTTAAAGCCGTTGGCAACAGGATCAATAACGGTCCACAGTGAAGTGTTGAGAGCAAACTGGTTAAAGTCATCGGAGTTGATGCCGGATTGATGGTCGCCGACGGTAAGAATCGCGTTATCACTGGTGGCTGTTCCGACAGCATTTGTTACAACGCAACGATAGGCAGAGCCGTTATCCTCCTGGACTGGCGGTGGTGTTGTATAGGATGCGTTCGTTGCGCCCGGAATGTCTACGCTATCTTTTTGCCACTGATAGTTCAACGGTACGCTTCCAAACGCAGTGACGCTGAATGTTACGGGTGTACCAAGCGTGGTGGACTTGCTCACTGGTTGAACGGTAATGCCCGGTGGAACAAGGGCGCCATCCTCAGGCGAAATGCGTGAAGCATTATTAAAGAAATAATCAATGATGCCGGTGAAGGCAGGTATAGGGCTGCCGGCATTACCGAACCATGTGCCGACTCTTCCCACAGACATTGTAAATGAGAATGAGCCGACGGATGTCCACGCCGTACCGCTGGTGGAATAGTATTGTTGCCACGTGTTGCCCGTACGCTTTACTTTCATGTACGACGGATTGCCAATCGTAATGATGTTGTTCCATCGCTGTGTTGCAACGTTGTTCACGAATGTAACACAGTATACCCGTGTTTCACTTGATCTGCGCACAAAATCGAAGCGGATAAAATTCTTGTCGTCCTGCTCGACCACAAGTCCTTCCATCTGGTACTGCGCGTTCAATACAGATTCAAATTTCAGTTCTACTTCGAAGTCTGTGTTGTTGGCGACCTGAAGGAATCGCGGGCCGATGAGCCCGTCTGTCCAGATATCATGCTTTACCGTGGCAGGAATAGCCACGTTGGCGCGGGCATTCGATGTACCTGCACCGGTCAGACTCAATGGTGCATCGTTGAGTGGACTGATGAACTTCCAGATTCCTGTGTTGAGCTGTGTAGCATTGAAGTCGTCGGAGACGATCATCGATGCCGGTGTTCCGGCAACAACTGTCAATGTGGCTGAGTTGCTCGTTTGCGGCCCTGCGATGTTGCTTACAACGCAACGGAAAGTTGCGCCGTTATCGCCGATAACCGTTGCAGGGGTTGTGTACCATGCGCTGGTTGCGCCAACAATGTTCGATCCGTTTTTCTGCCATTGATATGTGTAAGGCGCCGAACCGCTTGCCTCAACACTGAACGTTGCAGATTTGCCGGTTCCCACAGTTTGGCTGGCGGGATGGCGAATGACGGTCACTGGTGTTCCGTTGACAATCATTGTGGCGCCGTCACTGTTTACCGAGCCTGCCGCATTGGAGACGACGCAGCGGAATACGGAACCCGTTTCGTTGGCAGCGAGCGGGGGGGTGGTATAGATTGCATTGTTTGCGCCGTTGATATTAACATTGTTCTTCTGCCACTGGTAGCTCAACGGATTCGATCCTGTTGCCGCCACAGAGAATGTAAAAGTCTGCCCTTCGTTAACAGTTCCGCCGACCGGCTGTTGTGTAATTGAAGGAAGTATCAGCGGCGTTGTACTGTATTTAATAATAAGTGCGGGTCCCGGCCACTCAATGTTAATACCGTGGTGGGTAGTATTGGCAAACGCCTTGAACGTATTAGTACCGGTCACAAGTCCAGGAATTCGCAAACTCACAATATCAATTGATGGGAAATTATCCACGCCATACAGATTGTTGGGTATGGAATCTGAGTTCATACGGATATAATGATACTCGGGTGGAACAGAGGCTGCGTCCGTTCCATTCCAAGTCCTGAGGACGAGCTTTGCAGATAAGGCCCGTCCAAGATTATCCGTTGGCGGAATTGAGAACGTGCACGTTTTGGTTGTCGATCCATCGCGGACAGCAAACTTCTCCGGAACGCCTATCGGCTTATACAATTTCACAGATACTGAGTCACGCTGGAGCGTAAGGCCTGTGACTTCGTCTGTTACAAAGTACGTTCCAGCATTGTCGCGGATACGTGCAATAATTTTCATCGAGCCAGGTGCCTGGTCGGGAACGAGATCGGTGTTCCAAACAACCTGGTATGGAGAGGAAAAAGTCGTTCCAGCATGAAACTTGGGGTTGACCGTAGTCTCATTCTTCAAACGATGGTAAGCATACTGATAGCCGCCATAAATACCATCACCGTCCGGATCCCACCCATTGTATGAAGCGAAGAACTCGACTTTGTTAATACCTGCGCCGCTTGTTGCCGATGCGGCCAACGTTGGGTTATCGGTGATTGTTGAATTGCTTACCGGTGATGTAATAGACCCTGTTGCGTGTGGTTTGCTGCTGTTATAGTACACACGTATGGTCGCGTCGTACCATC
Organism: uncultured Chitinophagales bacterium; assembly: GCA_964633855.1. Lineage (GTDB taxonomy): Bacteria > Bacteroidota > Ignavibacteria > UBA10030 > UBA6906 > CAZWIN01. The sequence continues at coordinate 3,571 of CAZWIN010000118.1, read as the reverse complement.
CAAACATACCCCAGTTAAAATTATAACAGGTCTGGCCAGTGTTCGTACCTTCAATGGTATTTTGGCCTTCTTTCAGGTTGTTGAGCGGAACACCAATAACGTAATTGAGCCATTGGTCAAAACACTGGCCCTGTTTCCCGGCTGGAATTCCATTTGCTGTCCCCATTTCAGGGATATTGATCCACGGCTTTGCATTCAGGCGGAACTTTTTGCCGTATGTGCCCTGGTGGCCGCCCCACACATTGAGAATTGCTTCGGCACGAATCGCACCGACGGTGTCACCTATGGTAAAATAAAGAATGGCATTAGGCTTATCCTGCTGAGCGCCGGAGGCGAGCGCATTCGGATCTGTCACGCGCCACTGTTTCGTCGTCGGGTCCATTATGCGGGAGAATTCTTTGTAGATGTCTCCGGGCTGAGGCTGGGTGAGGAATTGCGCGAAGGCTGAACCCGTCGCGAATGCCGTTACCAACACAAGGCCAATGAAAACGCTTAATGGAAACTTTCGTGAAAAAATCATCAATCCTCCGGAAGTAAAGCCAGTACTATTTATAGAGAACGAAAAACTCTTGAATTCAGATTGTTTGGGGGCTTCATGTTTCTCCCGCTGCTCATTCATCTCAATCATCATAAACATGATACACGAAACCGTAGTGCAACCGGTCCGTGGGTTCTGCGCTGAAGTCGTCCGCTTTGTAGAAGTATGCTGTCGGGGGTGAGAGAGGTGGTATTTTTTCCCCATACAAATATACAACAGGGAATATCAAAAGTAAAGACCTTGTTCTCTTACTCTTGTCCTCTCGCACCTGCCATCACACTTTACATTGCTAACGACCCTCTGCCTGTGATTGAAACAAATTACCTTTGGGTGAAGCATTTTTTTGGAGGGTAGCAAGACAGCTTTTCTTGTGGTTCTGGGGCTGTTTTGCCTATCCATCCTAGCCGACATTAAAATAGGGAAAAGGGATTGTCCGAACTGTGAGACCTGTCACTTAAATGACGTATTCCGGATTGGAAATGAGGCGTTTTTGGTGAAAATTCGGGAATTGTTGCAAGAACCCAAAATGACGGTGCCCGCTCGTTCTATTACTGGTTCCTCCCCCCGACGAGGAATAGGCCCCTTCTAACACCTGAAAAGCACCTCGAACCTGTTTTTGCATGGGATAACGGCTTCATCGTTTCTACACATGTTGTTTTTTGGTCTTTACCTCATAGAGGTCAGTTCGCCTGTCGTTCCAGTTTAGTACGCTCCCGGTTTGGCGATGGCGCTTGAGGAGTTCCAAGTCAACATCATCAATAATTACTGTTTCAATGTTTGGGGTCGATTCCGCTGCTATCGCATCGCGCGTAAAGGGAATATCCGATGGTGTGTAGATACCGGATTGAGCATACTGGATATCCATATTTTCTACCGCTGGCAGGTTACCGACGGTCCCTGCAATAGCCACATACACATGGTTCTCTATGCAGCGTGCCTGGGCACAATATCGCACGCGCAAGTATGCATAACGTTCATCTGTACAAAACGGGACAAATATGATCTGTGCGCCCTTGCTCACAGCAATACGGCTTACCTCGGGGAACTCAATGTCGTAACAAATCTGAATGGAGATTTTCCCCTTATCTGTATCAAATACCTCAACCTTGTCTCCGGGTTCGACTCCCCACCATCGCCGCTCGTTGGGCGTAATGTGGAGCTTATATTGTTTGCCGATGCCTCCGTTCCTTTTGAAGAGATAGGCAACATTGTACAGCCGCTCATTCTCATGGGTGAAATGGGAGCCGCCGATGATGTTGATGTCATACTTGACGGCAAGCCCGGAAAAGAGTTCGAGATATTGCGGAGTGAACTCGGCCAGCTTTCTCACTGCAAGTCCTGGTCGTTCTGCTTTGACAAACGAAAGGAGTTGTGTTGTAAAAATCTCTGGGAATAGTATGAAGTCGCATTTGTAGTCAGAGGCCACATCAATGAAGTACTCACACTGCCGGGCGAAATCATTAAAGCTTCTGATTTCACGCATTTGATACTGAACGGCGCAGATGCGGACTGACTTCGATGCAATGAAGACACGATGAGGATCAGGTTCGTAGTCGAGATTCGTCCACTCCAAAAGTGTCGCGTACCCCATTGACTGCTTGTCACTATCCATGTATGATCTAATGAGCCGCTTCAGAACAAACCCATTAGAAATCTGCGCGGTAAGTACCGGATCGACAAGGGACTTGTTCACTACTTTCTCCACGTACTCTCTTGCAGTCATCTGATCTTTGACCTGGGTGTAGCCTGGGATCCGCCCGCCCAGCACAATGCGCATGAGGTTTTTCGTCCGCACGAGCTGCTTCCTTGCATCATACAGCCTGCGGGCAAGCTTCATCCCGCGGAAATCCGGATCTACCATGATCTCAATACCATAAAGAGTGTTTCCCTCCGGGTTGTGGTTTCTAATGAATCCTGCATCCGCAACATCGCGCCAGTTATGACGGTTGCCGTACATCTCAAAATCCAGAACAAGACTACTGGAAGAGGCAACGAGTTTTCCTTGATATTCGAGGCAGATCTGCCCTTCGGGAAACACCGCCAGTTGGCTTTGAATCTGTTCGTTGCTCCAGGGTTTCATCCCTGGAAAGCACTTAAGTTGAAGAGCAACCAGCTGGTCAAAATCATCAATCCTGAGCTGCCGGACGACAATATTCTTCTCAAATGTGGTGAGATCTATCGTGGACATATTGTACCTCCATCCTTAATGAACTTAATGCAGTTGACCACGCAGTGTAAGGTTGGCAACTTCCTTAGAGCAAAACTCGGCCTGCTTTTCGTTTATGGAGACAACCGCGTTCGTCGATCCCAACGAGATAGGCTGAACTTTAGAACGGGTGGGGTGATTAGGGTTGTCAGTATGACCATGATAACAATCGCGGAGTAAAGAGCAGCATCCACGATATTGAGTGCCTTACCGATCCCTGCAAAGATGAGTCCAACTTCGCCACGAGGAATCATTCCGACACCAATACTCATTCTGTCTAACCGTTTCTCCACAACAGCTAATCCACATACCTGTTTGCTGATGATGGCAGCAAGGGTCAATCCCAGAGCGAGGCCCACTACGCTGGAATCCGCAAACGTTTCGAGTCTCACCTGAATACCCATTAGAACAAAAAAGACCGGCACAAAGAGAGTCGAGATGGGTCGGATTAATTCGTGCAGGTGAATCTTTTCCTTGAACTCTTTGAAGTGCACTTCTTCAAGGATAAGTCCGGCCGCAAAAGCACCAACGATGGTTGCAAGGCCAACTGCATCTGCCAACCATGAAAGAAGAAAGCAGAGAAGTAGCGATGAAATGACCATCATGCCAGGTGTTCTGAGTTTTGCCACGTAGTGTAAAATGCGAGGGACAACAACGACCCCGAGGGTGATGGCAACGACGAAAAAGCCAATTGCCATTGCTGCGATACCAGCAAGCGAAAGCACCCCGACTTCAGTGCCAGCAATCGAAGCACCGACGATAGCAGTCACGACGGCGAGGATGATCAATCCCAACACATCATCAATGACAGCTGCGCCAAGAATGAT
>CAZWIN010000117.1:2858-8046 GCA_964633855.1 uncultured Chitinophagales bacterium | reverse complement strand
AGCTTGTCAGCCTGGATGATCTCTACCGCCGATCTGATTTCATTACCGTTCATACACCCCTGACGCCGGAAACGAAGGCCTTGTTGAATGATGAGACTCTTGCGCGGTGCAAACGAGGTGTCAGGGTCCTCAACTGTGCACGCGGTGGCATTATTGATGAGAAGGCGTTGTTGCGTGCGCTGCAAACGGGGCAGGTGGCGGGGGCTGCGCTTGATGTGTTCGAGATTGAGCCGCCCAAGGATAACCCGCTGCTCACACATGAACACGTGATTACAACACCACACCTTGGCGCATCGACAGAGGAAGCCCAGGAAAAAGTCGCCATACAGATCGCCCACCAGATTGTTGATGCACTCATGGGACGCGGTTTTTCAGGCGTAGTTAATAGCGCGGCAATTGAATTGACTATGCGGGAAGAACTCAGGCCGTTCCTTACGCTTGCAGACAGGATGGGAAGCTTTATTGCTCAAGTAAGCCCTGAAAAAATTGCAACACTGACTGTATCGGCATATGGTGAGCTTGTCACAGGCTCGCTTGAATTGCTCAAGGCCGCGCTCCTGAAAGGCATCCTTCGACACCTGTCACCTGAGCCGGTCAATATCATCAATGCCCCATTTCTAGCCGAAGAGATTGGCCTTGTGGTAAGCCTGCAACTCGAAACGGAGGGGGAGAATTTTGCAAATCTCTTACGTGTCCGGTTCACAGCCGGACCAGAGTCTAGAGAAGTGGCTGGGGCAGTACTCGGCAGGTCGGCAATCCGGATTGTAAAACTGGACGGATTCCGATTTGAGGTGAAGCCTGAGGGGTGTCTGTTGGTTTACTCCAATATAGACAAACCCGGCATGTTGGCAAAAGTGAGCTCATTGCTGGCAAAGCACAATGTAAATATTGCCGGTGTCTCGCTTGGCCGCTCCTCTATTGGGGAAAACGCACTCACTGTAATGAATATTGACGGTGAAATGTCTCAGCCAGCCCTGAGGGATCTTAAGGGTGTGGACGGTGTAACCAATCTTAGGGTAGTCACCCTGGGCTGATTTTTCCGTTTTTTGTTTGCTGTATATCCGTTCAAGACTTGACAAATTGTCCCATGCTGTATATATTCACCACCACAAATCGTACTATCGAAAAACTGCCCAGTAAGGAGGTGATGGTCCAGGGATAATTTGATACGCCTTTCCCAAAAACATCATTCCAGATTCGAGATAACAGTGGCTGTGTTCACAAATCAGAACATCAAGCCATTTCCTGTTCTCTCATTGCACACCATCACATTCGAGTCTGTTCGAATCGGCGTTATCCCAAGGAGACTGTCTCTTGTTCGTTTACTGTTGTTAAGTGTTTTTTCTTTCAGTGTGTAACGTTCCGACTTTCTTGTTGCATGTTGTTCGCAACTGAATGAACCCATCCAAAAAAATATTCGATGTGCTCAGTTGTCCGGCTCGCCCGAATGTTTGTCGGGAAGACCAACCTTGATTAAAACACAAACAGCAAGGAGTACCCCATGAATTTCAATAAACTCTTCTTACCGATTGGCCTCTTCCTGGTCGGCATGTTGTGGAGTGCGTGCGTTGACGTGCCGAGCGGCCCGGAGACTTCCATTCCTGACTTCAGGTCCCAGGTACGGTTTATCCACGCGATGCCGGCCTTGACAGCAGGAAACCTGAGGATTGACGGTGCATCAATTGGTAGCATCAACTACGCAGCTGCAACCGCATATGTCAATGTTGCATCAGGCAGCAGGTCGGTCGCATTTGGTGATTCAGCGGCACAAATAATATCATTCGCTTCCGAGAAGCAAAGTTCCGTTATCATCTACCCCAATGCCGGTCTTCTTACGTTTCTGCAGTTGAGCGAAGGTGACGTAGCAAAGAACCAGGGGCGTGCAGGCGCTGCAAAAGTGCGGTTTATTAATGTCTCCGATGGTTCCGATGCAGTCACGTTCTTCTACGCTGACAGTGCGGAAGAACTTGCGACGGCAGCATTTGGTACCGTACCAAATTACACGGTGTTACCCCCGGCCACATTTGCAGTTTCTGCATCCACTGCTTCTGGAGATACAGTTGCGCTTGCGGCATCGCTCTTCGAAGATGGCAAAGTCTATACTATCGTAGCAACCGGATCAGGCGCGGGATTTCAGCTTACGGCGTTTCAGGATCGCCAGGGACCGGGTGCGCCAATCGGCAAGCCGTCAGTAAAGCTCAACACGAGCAATGAATAAGAAATGTTATCGCGAAACCAGATTTTTTCATTGATACAAACGCCTCACCAATTGGAGGATGTCATGAGTAAAAAGCTATTTGTCACTCTCTTTGTTCTTCTTCTGTTGCCGGGCATCGTGATGGCCGGTGTGACAGGAAAGATCGTCGGGAGGGTTATCGATAAGCAGAACAAGGAAGCTCTCATTGGAGCAAATATTTCCGTGGAGGGAACAAGCTACGGCGCTTCAGCCGATGCCAATGGAGATTATTCCATATTGAACGTTCCTGCAGGACTGTACACGGTCAAGGCCAGTTTTGTTGGATACTCGCCCGTGACAATCACTGGCGTTCGTGTCAACAGTGACCTGACAACAGCGCTTGATTTCTCACTTACCTCGGAAGCAGTGGCGTTGACAGGGGTGGATATCGTTGCAGAAAAACCTCTCGTCAACAAGAGTGCCACCAACGCTGTGCGCGTAGTGAGCGGCGAAGACCTTGCCAATATTCCTGTTCGTGGTGTTGCATCGGTTGTTGCTTTGCAACCGGGTGTTGTTGAGCAGGGTGGACAATTGTTCATCCGCGGTGGCCGACAGGATGAAGTAGGGTACTTCATTGACGGTGCCGATGCCCGTGACGCAAGAAACGGACGTTCGCTCGTCAACATCGTGCCCGAAGCGCTTGAAGAATTCCAGGTTCAGGCCGGAGGATATAATGCTGAATACGGCGGAGCAAATGCCGGTATCGTTCGTCAGCAATTGAAAGCCGGAACAAGCGACTATCATGCATCGGTTCGAGCGGAAACAGACAACTTCGTTGCAGGCGGAGAGAAATTCCTCGGCGGATTTTCATACGGCTATAGTGACTATGCTGCTACGTTCAGCGGGCCGCTTGTAGGAGAGAGGATCAAGTTCTTCCTTGCCGGTCAGAATACATTCCAGGGTGACCCAACTGTTGCATGGTGGGATCCTGTAATTTTTAATAACCTTGTAGAGGATGCAGCGGGAAGTAATCCTAACCCGAACACAGGCGTTCCCGATACATTCTCCATCAATATGCCAGCCGGAAAAGTCCCCGGGCGTAAACTGGAAGCATGGGCGGGTAACGGAACCCTGACGTTCGATTACAACCCGGTGATTGTTCGTTTGAGCGCATCCATGAACCTGCGCAAATCACTCTTTAATACAACGCCGATTCGGAATATCTTAAACCAGGCGCGCATTCCACATCAGGATGAGAGCAGTGGGTTGTTCAGCGCCAAGATTACTCATTTTGTGCAGCCTACAACATTCTATGACATAACATTGAGTTATCAGGATAACCGCTTCAAACGTTATGACCCCGTTTTTGAAGATGATTATCTCTCGTATGGCGACAGTGTGGCAAATGCCGCGAAGGGTATCCAGTTCTTTGGGCGATTCAAATCGCCTCAGGATGTGCGCGCAAGTGGTTTCCCCTTCACTCGTCCGGGAAGCCTCAATCTGAATGGTGGCGCCACAGTCGCCTATCAAAAGCGCAAACAAAATTACATGAGTGGCGCTCTTGATATTACGCATCAATTGAAAGCTCATGAGCTCAAGGGTGGATTTTCTTACATGAAGTATTCGATCCGGAATTATAGCATCGGCCGCCTCGAGGCTCTCTATGGCACGCTTCTCTCGAATCCCGATGTTGCCCGTGCAGGCGGTGCGGCACTTGATGCGCTCTATCGCATAGGCGGGTTGCCTAATAACTACGGATATGATGTGTACGGAAATGAAATTGATGATGGTTTCGAAGGTCCGAAGGAGCCAACCTACATCTCGGCATACCTGCAGGATAAGTTTGAATTCCGGGATCTGGTAGTAAATTTCGGCCTCCGTTTTGATTCGTTTGATAATGATGATTTTGAATTTATCGATCCTAAGAATCCATCCTATGATCCGGTAAACTTCACCATTCTTGAATCCGGTACGAGGAAGACAAAAGCTTTCCAAACATTGAGCCCGCGGTTGGGCTTCTCCTTCCCGGTCACGGACCGCACGATTTTCCACGTGCAGTACGGGAAATTTGTGCAAGCGCCACAGTTGAATGCAATTTACCTCAGCAATTCACAAATTGCGTTGAGCTTTTCAGGGCGTAACTTCATCCCGGTTCCATTTGGTAACGGTCTGGAGCCGGAGCGGACCACGCAGTATGAAATCGGATTTACGCAACAGTTCACAGACTTTGCCTCATTCGACATCACGGCGTTCTACAAGGATATCAAGGGCCAGATCCAGATTGACCGTGTAACAACGACTACCGGTTCCGCCACGGCCTCGTATAACATTCTTCAGAATGGTGACTATGCAACAACGAAAGGCTTTGAATTAAGCCTACGCGTGCGTCGCATTGAGCGTGTGCAGGCATCTGTTAATTATACACTGTCTGACGCGCAGGGAACAGGCTCAAGCCTTACGACGGCTGTTTCCGCGGTCGAGGCAGGCCCGATACGCCCGACTGTAATATCTCCGCTTTCATTTAACCAGACGCACCGAGGTACTATTAATCTCGATTACCGTTTTGGCAAAGATGATGGCGGTGCAATATTGCAAAGGCTTGGGGCTAATGTACTGTTTACGTTTAACAGCGGTCATGCCTTCACAAAAGCACAGTCAAACAGTGCGGGTGGTCAGCGTGGTCCCGAGGAGGGCGGTATCCTGGCGGACGATGATCCCAGAACACGCCGCCCGGATGGTGCAGTCAACTCTTCAACAACACCTTGGATTTTTCAGGTGGATCGGTGATTTGTTCGACGTGAACCTCTATGTGTATGTTCAGAACCTGTTTGACACAAAGAATGTGTTGAATGTGTACAGCAGGTCAGGCAGCGCTTATGACGACGGGTTCCTTTCCAACCCGAGCTTGAGCTCCAATATTGTCGCTGCAAACGGCCCGAGGTATGTTGAACTCTATCGTGCAATCAACCTGAACAACCGCCAGCACTATTGGCAGAATCAGTTGAACGGAAC
>CAZWIN010000117.1:0-2848 GCA_964633855.1 uncultured Chitinophagales bacterium | reverse complement strand
TGTTTAACAATCCGCGCCAGATCAGGGTTGGGGTGAACATCAATTATTAACAGCGTCTTCATGAAGCTCAAGAATCTAGAAACTAATCGGATGCATGCCATGAAAAAAATCGCAATAATGCTGAGCGTCCTCCTTCTCGTGGTTGATTCAGGATGGTCACGTGATCCGAGGATTATTAAAAATCCGCCACCGTCAGTCAACGGGACGCCTGTTTCCACTCTGATCAATATCAACAACATTGCAGGATGGATCAGGAACGACGGCTGGTCAGCTAGAATTCCCTCGTCGGGAAATTCTGGGGTGTTTTTCCCGCGCGGAACAGCAGCAGCCATTTTCCAGGATGGTATTGTGTGGGGTGGAAATGTGAACGATGGCGGTTCACAGGTGTTGCGTGTAGGTGGGCAGACCTACAGTATTGGAACCATCGGTGGCCGAATTATCTCCGCTGGAGTTGCAGCAGATCCGAGCGCTCCGGATGTGAGAATCTACCGTATTCGTCGTGACTATCAGACGGCAGACCTGACTCAGGATGCTGCTGAAGTCTTGGAAAAAGGGCTCAATGCAGTAACGGCGGGAGATATTGCCGGTATTCGTGCCCAATACCAGACCGATTGGAACGAATGGCCTGCAGCACAGGGCGCGCCATACTATGACCGGGATTCTAATGGCGTCTATGACCCGGCAGTGGACGAGCCGGGTATTGCCGATGCCGATCAGGTGATATGGTTTGTTTGTAATGACCTGAACTCCGGCCGCACAAATGCCCTCTACGGTTCAAACCCGATCGGGCTCGAGCTCCAGGTAACCCTGTGGGGCTACAATCGTACTGACCCCCTTGCAAATGTGTATTTCAAGAAGTTCACTTTCATTTACAAGGGTACGGCAACGACCGCATCAAATGCGACAATCAACGACATGTATGTCAGCCAATGGTCGGATCCTGATATGGGCGATGCGGGCGACGACTACTCTGGATGCGATACTTCCCTGAGTCTGGGTTATGTGTATAATGGCGGCTCCACGGATAATGAATACAGTAATTTCGGGTTGGCGCCACCGGCAGTCGGGTATGATTTTCAAGGTCCCATTGTTGATGGCGCACCGACTGATAGTGCCGTGTTCAACCTGAAGCGCGTGTATGGAAAGAGAAATCTTCCGATGACGGCGGCGTTCTACTTTGCTGCCGGCGGTACGTATTCAGACCCACCGTTCAGCCGTGAAGGTTCGATTCAGTGGTATAATCTTCTCAGAGGCTTGACCCCAATTCAAGGAACGGGGTTTGTCCATCCGAATTTCCCCAACGATACGACAAAATTCTGGCTGGATGGCGATCCGGTAACTGGTGTTGGTCGTATTGATGGAGCAATTGATTCGCCGGGCGACCGGCGACTGGGTGTGTGTTCCGGCCCATTCACCATGGCACTTGGAGATACACAGGAAGTCGTGGTTGGTGTAGTTGCCGGTATCGGCAGCGATTACCTCTCGAGCATCACGGTGATGAAGAACAATGACGTAGCCGTTCAAAATGCTTACAACGACCTGTTTGATCTTCCAAAAGCTCCGCCGGCTCCCGCCGTTACAGTTGTACAACTTGATAACCAGCTCGTTCTGGACTGGGGATCGGATGCCGACGCTGTACAGCAGACCGAGGACTTTGATCGCAAGGGATATACCTTTGAAGGGTACAATGTGTATCAGGTTGCGTCACCATCAACCTCCATTCCACTCTCGGGTGATAAGCGTGAGATTGACGGTCGGACGGATGTGAAACTGATTGGCACCTTTGATAAGGGCGGTAATGGTGTTCGTACTATTTATGATGATGTGTTCGATGTGAATCTTGGTATTACAGTACGGGTCATTAAGCAGCGTGGCAGCGACAATGGTATCCTCCGGCAGGTAAAGCTGGATCGTGACTTCATCCGCTCTGCACCGCTTGTCAACGGACAACGGTATTATTATGCAGTGACGGCGTATGGATATAATCCGAGCGATCAGGCATTAACACACGCTCTTGAATCAACTCCGCAGATTTATACTGCAATTCCCCAATCGCCGCCGCCAGGGGTCCGCTATACTTCAGCATATGGCGATACCATCGGAGGTGTTCAGCATGCCGGTCCCAGCGATGGGTTCGCTGTTGTCACTGTTGTTGATCCTTCCAAAGTGACCGGACACCAGTACAAAGTGTCGTTTGACACCCTTGGTGGAGGGAATGTATGGAATGTTGATGATGTTACCGCCAATGTGAGAAAGATCTCAAACCAGACAAACCAGTCCGGCGATGATCTGTATCTGACGGTTGATGGATTGCTCATCAAGGTCTTTGGTGCACCCAATGATGCGAAAGACTTCCAGCATTCATCCGGCCCGTCTGGATCTATTAATCCACCCTCATATGCAGCATGGGGCTGTGATTTTAATAATTGGTGCTTCCCTGACCCCACAGGGGGTGTCTCTCCAAGTGATGATTGGGGTGGCGGAACCTGGGGTATTCACACAGGTGGTTCGGGTGGAGGAGACGAGTCATATACTGGGCGTTTTGTTCCGCGCGTGTTCCGTAATGACAACTTTGACAGATTCGTCCCGTACGATTTCGAAATCCGCTTCACAGCAACCGGCGGCAAAGCCTGGCTTGCCTTTACGAATGAAGCAATCATAGATGTTCCGTTTGAACTCTGGAACATTGGTATCAATACGCCGGATGATCCGTCGGATGATTTCCGTATGATTCCGTGGGTTAATGATGCGGATGGGAACAACGCGTTTAACCTGCAACAGGCAGATCACGCCCTTTCCGGCGGGACCAATGATCCCTATACCGACTGGATTTATTGGCATAATCCAG
>CAZWIN010000116.1:0-8063 GCA_964633855.1 uncultured Chitinophagales bacterium | reverse complement strand
AAAACCATCTAAGGGCAGACCATAATGAACACTACGATCAGGAATGTTCTGGCAGTAATAGCAGGCGGAATCATCGGCAGCCTTGTAAACATGGGGATTATCATGGCCGGCGGCTCCATCATCCCGCCTCCGGAGGGTGCGGATGTAACAACAATGGAAGGGCTGAAGGCATCAATGCATCTTTTCGAACCCAAACATTTCATAATGCCGTTTCTGGCACACGCTCTTGGGACTTTTGCAGGCGCCTTTCTGGCCGCCCTTATCGGGGCAAGCCACAAGATGAAGCTTGCTCTTATTGTGGGTGGCTTCTTCCTGATAGGCGGTATTGCAAATGTTTTCCTGCTTCCTTCGCCAATGTGGTACACTATTTTGGATATTGTCGGCGCTTACATTCCTTTTGCCTACACTGGCGGGAAACTTGCTCTGCGGAAAGGAAGCGTTGGGTAGCTCTGTCGCTTCTGGTTTATCAATAGTAGCATTGAAACAATCGGTTTCATAAACTTTCATTTTGAGAACTGTTCTTTCTATGAAAACACTCCTTTCCGTTTTTGTCTTGGCCTGCCTCGGCCTTTCCATTTCTTCAGCTCAAACCTCTCCCGTAGATGCGACTGAGAAAGCAAGGAAAGACAGCATCGCCACTGCTAAAGCCGTTGAAGACTCCATCAAAATGGAAAAACTCTTTGCCATCGCCCAATATCCTTATGTTAAAGGTAGCAAGTGGAGCGGCCTGATTCCGGTAACGGATCCCACCGAGAAACCCGACCCGAACCAGGATTACAAACTGCTGTTCGATGTCACCGCCAAGAACCCCGACTCGCTAGCGAAGGATATCAACACAGGGTTGGATGAAGTGGCACGGGTGATGAACCTGCATTTTGCGTCGGGCATACCGGCGAAGCGGATTCTTCCGGTCATTGTTCTTCATGGCGGAGGTGTTGAAGCGGCCTTGAACAACGATGCCTACAGGAAACAACACTCCATTGATAACCCGAACATCAAGCTTATTCAGGATTTGGAAAATGCCGGGGCAACAATCAGCGTGTGCGGACAGTCCATGGCCTTCCACGATCTAAAAAAAGATGACCTGTTGCCCGGAATAAAAGTTTCTCTCACAGCGCAGACGGTGCTATCGAACTATCAGCTTCAGGGATATGTTCCATATTCCATCAAGTCGGACCGCTAACATCAAACACCCGTTTTTTTGCCGTGAACGATTTATGTTATAAGGTACAAGCATGAAACTTAGCACAACATCCATTCGCAGGCCCGTACTGGCAACTGTTATGAGCTTTACAATCCTGCTGTTCGGGATAATCTCATTCATCCAGCTCCCTGTCCGCGAATACCCGGATATTGACCCGCCGATTATCTCGGTAATCACCTTCTACCGCGGCGCAAGCCCGAGCGTGGTCGAAACGGAAATCACCAACATCCTCGAGGAACAGTTTGCCACACTCGAAGGCGTGAAGACCATGACTTCATCGAGCCGCGAACAGGGCTCGGTGATCACCATCGAGTTTGAGCTCTCTCGCAATGTGGATGAAGCCGCCAATGATGTGCGTGACCGTGTTTCGCGTGTGCGAGCGCAACTCCCCCGCGAAATTGACGACCCGGTAGTTTCCAAGGTTGACGCCAACGCACAACCGGTTGTCTGGCTCGCACTGTTCAGCGAGCAACATTCCGGCCTCGAATTGACAGATATTGCCGACCGAATTCTAAAGGAACGCATCCAACGCCTGCCGGGAGTCGGCTCGGTTATTATCGGCGGAGAGCGACGTTACGCCATGCGCGTCTGGCTTGACCCACTACGTATGGCAGCCCATGGCCTGACAACGCAGGATATCGAAGCAGCCATCCGGAGAGAAAACACGGAAATTCCTGCAGGCCGCGTTGAAGGTTCGGAACGCGAGTTTTCTGTGCGGACACGGGGGGAACTCACAACACCCGAAGAGTTCGGGGCAATTATTGTCAGAAGAAGCGGAGATGATATCGTGCGGCTCCGCGATGTTGCCGAGGTCGGCGTCGGAGCGGAAGACGAACGTACAGTCGCACGTTACAATGGCGAGTCGGCAGTCGGTCTCGGAATCGTAAAGCAATCGAAAGCCAGTACTGTTGACGTTGCGGCAGAGGTGAGAAAGTCATTGGACGAACTCTCGACCATCCTTCCTGCCGGCATGAAGCTGGATGTTGCCTATGACTCCTCGAATTTCATCAATGCCTCAATCCAGGAAGTCGCCGAAACATTGATCATCGGTATGTGTTTGGTCATACTCGTGGTGCTGGCATTTCTCAAGAGCATGCGTGCAACATTCATTCCTACGGTTGCCATCCCCATCTCCATCATTGGCGCGCTTGCAGTTGTCTATTTCGCCGGATTTACCATAAACATCCTCACTCTTCTCGCCCTTGTACTCGCCATTGGCCTTGTTGTTGACGATGCTATCGTCGTGCTCGAAAACGTCTATCGCCACATGGAGATGGGAAAGAGCCGCTGGCAAGCCGCACTGGATGGAAGCTCGGAAATCGGTTTCGCCGTTATTGCCACAACCATAACCCTTGTTGCTGTGTTTGTACCCCTTGCCTTCCTGACTGGAAATGTCGGGAGGTTGTTTAATGAATTCGGCCTGGCGCTTGCAGTTTCTGTGCTTATTTCAGGATTTGTTGCCCTCACGCTCACTCCGATGCTCTGTTCAAAAATTCTGAAGCCTCTCCACGGAACGGGTACAGGCTGGGCGTCGAAATCGTTTGACAAGTTTTTCAGCGCGCTCGACCGGGGTTACGACCGTGTGCTTCGCGTGGCGCTACGCCACAAGCTGATCATGATCGGCGCAGCGGTACTCACAATCGTGCTAAGCGTGGTGTTTATCAAGATCATCCAAAGCGAACTTGTCCCGACGGAAGACCGCGGTATCGGCTTTGGCATTGTCATCTCGCCGGAGGGATCAACACTTGATTATACCGACCGCTATATGCGTCAGGTGGAGGACCGTTTGCTTCCCCTTCCCGAACGACGCTCTCTTTTCACAGCAATCGGCCTAGGGTTCGGCGGCCCGGGACGCGTCACCAACGGTTTTATCTTTTTTGGATTGAAGCCACGGGATGAACGGAATAAATCACAGCAACAGATTGTGCAGGAGTTGTTCCCGCAATTATTGTCCATTCCCGGCGTGCTGGCATTCGTCATCAATCCTCCCAGCCTCGGCGGCGGATTCAGCTCCAGCCCGGTGGAATATGTGCTTCAGGCAGATAGTTACGAAGAACTCAACCATGCCGTCGGCGTAGTGATGGGCGAAGCGCAGAAACTCGGATACATGATCAATCTGGATACCGACCTGAGGCTGAACAAACCGCAGCTTGACCTCACTATTGACAGGGAACGTGCCGCTGGATTAGGCGCTTCAGTTACGGACATCGGCACAACACTCGAAACTTTCCTCGGTGGAAGGGCCGTAACGAACTTCAAGCGCGGCACAAAGCAATATGATGTAATTTTACAGATGAAACCTGCCGCCCGCTCAACACCTGATGCCATCAGGGAAATTTACATCCGTGGCTCAGGTGGATTAGTGCAGCTTGCCAACGTTATTAAAGTGGAAGAAACCCTTTCACCAAAGGAGCTGAATCACCACAACCGCGTCCGTGCAGCAAAGATCACTGCAAACCTTGCACCGGGCGTAAGCCTCGGGCAGGCGCTTGACGACCTCGACCGTATCACAAGAGAGAAGCTTGCGGGAAATTTCAAGCGGGAATATGCCGGACAGTCACAAGAGTTCAAATCATCCAGCACAAGCCTGTATTTCATGTTCGCACTGGCAATTGTCTTCATCTACCTTGTGCTCGCCGCCCAGTTCGAGAGCTTTATTCACCCGATGACAATCCTCCTCGCCGTACCGCTGGCTGTCTTCGGGGCTTTGTTGACGTTGTTCATATTCGGACAGACGCTCAACATATATTCTCAAATAGGATTGATCATGCTCATCGGGTTGGTGACGAAGAACTCCATCCTGATTGTGGAATTTGCAAACCAGTTGCGTGAACGGGGCGAATCCGTGTTTGATGCTGTTGTACATGCGGCTACCATCCGGCTTCGTCCGATTCTGATGACATCATTCTCGACGATCTTCGGCATTCTGCCGATTGCGATCGGGTTCGGCGCCGGAGCTGAGTCACGCAGACCTCTCGGCCTCGCAGTCGTCGGTGGAATGTTTTTCTCCACGTTCCTTACGCTCGTGCTTGTCCCCGTGTTATACATGATCCTTTCAAGGTTCACCAACATTGGAAAATCAGTGGAAGAAAGTGCCGCGTACGAGAAGCTGGATACTGCTTCAGGGGGATTGGTTGGAACTTCAGGAGAGATTACCAAACCGGCGGTATAGCATCCGCTTGCATAATGAGAACTCACCGGACAGAAAATATCAACGGGTTGGATGCACTTCAGCAACGACAGTGCACCAACCCGTCTCTTGTTTTCCGACCTTCCTCTGCTAACTCATCTCGGCCATCCTGTTGGGACGGTGGAATGAGTGTGCCCTCTCCTTGATAAAGAATTTCGTCAGTACGTCTTCAAGATCCGGCTTCGCCACCTCATCGAGCGAATAGGTCACCCTTGTGGAGGGTTTCTTGATATGAATAATCCTGCGTAAATCAATCGGGGTTCCGATGATTACCGCATCGCACGGGACGTGATTGATGGTTGCTTCAAGGTCCTTCATCTGTTGATCACCATATCCCATGGCGGGCAGCAGTGATCCTATAAGCGGATATTTTGCATAGGTGTCCGCGATAGACCGTACAGCAAACGGTTTCGGATCAACAATCTCCTTTGCCTGAAATTGTCGTGCAGCAAGAATTCCCGCTCCAAAGGTCATCTCGCCATGAGTAAGCGTTGGCCCGTCCTCAACCACCAGCACGCGTTTTCCTCTGATCACCTCCGGGTCATCCACAGTTATCGTCGAAGCCGCCTGAATGATGACGGCATTCCGGTTGATTGTCCGGACATTCTGAATCACCGTCTCGATATTTTCCCTGTGGGCGGAGTCCACCTTGTTCACAACAATAACGTCGGCAAGGCGGACATTCGTTTCGCCGGGATAGTACGTGAGTTCATGTCCCGGCCTGTGGGGATCCACAACCGTAATGGTAAGATCGGGTTTATAGAACGACATGTCGTTGTTGCCGCCATCCCAGACAATCACATCCGCCTCTTTCTCGGCTACTTTCAAAATCGCCTGGTAGTCAACACCAGAATAAATAATTGTGCCTTCTACAATGTGCGGCTCGTACTCTTCCATTTCCTCCACAGTGCATTTGAACTTCGCCAGGTCCGCAACCGAGGCATACCGCTGAACCTTTTGTTTCACCAAGTCTCCATACGGCATGGGATGGCGTATTGCCACAACGCGTTTGCCAGCTTGACGCAAATAGCTGCACACCTTGCGCGACGTCTGACTCTTTCCCGAGCCGGTCCGTGCAGCGACAACCGCAATGACCGGGAGACGTGATCTGAGCATAGTATGTCGCGTGCCGAGAACTTTGAAATCCGCTCCGCATGCCATCGCCAATGACGCTTTGTCCATGATGTATTGAAAACTCACATCAGAGTATGCAAAGACAACTTCGTCAATCTTGTGCTCATCAATGAGCCGTGACAGGTCCGCCTCAGGATAGATGGGGATTCCCTTCGGGTAAAGCTCGCCGGCAAGCTTGGCGGGATATTTCCGGTCGTCAATATTCGGAATCTGGGTGGCTGTGAACGCCACAACTTCATACCGCTTGTTATCCCGATACACTGTATTGAAATTGTGGAAGTCTCTTCCGGCTGCGCCCATGATAAGTACGCGCGTGCGGATCATAGTAGCTCCTTTTCTGGCTGTTGGCCCGATGAAACGCTGATTCAGGTGTACATTGAACAGAATTGCTTTTCCAATCGAAATTTCAATTCCCGTGCCAAGACCGGATTTGAGTAA
Source organism: uncultured Chitinophagales bacterium (assembly GCA_964633855.1). Taxonomy (GTDB): domain Bacteria; phylum Bacteroidota; class Ignavibacteria; order UBA10030; family UBA6906; genus CAZWIN01. The sequence continues at coordinate 2,097 of CAZWIN010000116.1, read as the reverse complement.
TTTGAAGCGCTATCACACTTCTTCCCAAAAACACAGCCGCTCTTTTCTCAAGAATAAGAGTGACGAATATATCTCAGATGTTTCATTTTTCAACAGTCCACCAGAGGATAGCATCTTTTCCGTTCAACCTGAAGTGATTTTGATTTTTTGCGGGACTTTCAGTACTCTTGGCAGAGTTACCATGTAATGTTGAATGGTTTAGCACTCCTCAACGAACCCGGTTCTTTCAGACTATGATTTCACCCAAGGGCAGAGCTGCCGGATTTAATCCGGCAAATCGTTTTGGCCGTGTTCATCTCGAACCGTTGCCAATCGAGATGGAGAACGACGAATACGATAGTGGCCTTCGGGCAGTACCAACACGCTTTTTTCCCGATACGTCCAAATCCATACTGGCAAAGAACGACAGCCCCGACTTGCCATTCACCTACAGCATCAATCCGTACCGTGGCTGCGAGCACGGATGTATTTACTGCTACGCCCGCCCCTCCCATGAGTACCTCGGATTTTCCGCGGGTTTGGATTTCGAGACGAAAATCATGGTGAAGCTGAATGCTGCGAAGCTGCTGGATGAAACGCTGAGCAAGAAAAACTGGCAGCCGCAGATGGTGGCATTTTCAGGGAACACAGATTGTTACCAGCCGGTGGAACAGAAATTACAACTGACAAGACAATGTTTGGAAATCTTTTTGCAGCACCGAAATCCTGTTGGGATGATTACAAAGAACGGATTGATTACCCGCGACATTGATCTGCTGAAAGAGATGTCCAACCTCAACATCATCCACGTGATGATCACCATTACAACGCTTGACGCGGAACTTTTACGGATCATGGAGCCGAGGACATCCTCTCCGATCAACAGGCTTAAAGCAATTGAAGAACTGGCAAAAGCAGGCGTGACTGTCGGTGTAAACGTTGCGCCGATAATTCCCGCCCTGACCGACGAGGAAATCCCGGCAATACTCAAGGCCGCTTCAGAACATGGCGCATCCAGCGCGGGATACATTCTTCTGCGTCTTCCTGGGGCTGTGGAGCCTTTGTTCCTCGATTGGGTGAAGCGTGTACTGCCGGAAAGAGCGCCAAAAATCATCAACAGGATACGGGAAACAAGAAACGGGGCGCTCAGTGAGATGGCTTTTGGAAAGCGTATGCGCGGTGAAGGGGAGACTGCAGATGCAATTAACCGCCTTTTTGTCCTCTACGCAAAGAAATACAATCTGGTGAAACGATGGGAAGGGCTTTCAACGGAAAGGTTTGTACGGGTGGTCAGTAACCAGGTTGAGTTATTCGGATAAACAAAGCCTGTTTGCAATACTACTGACAGGCGGTCATATCGTCCCGACTGTTGCCTATTTAGGCCGGTTCAATTCATCGAGCCATTGTTTTGCAAATGTGCGTCCGCTCTCGACTGTTTCTTTTCCTGCACGGAAGCACATCTTCCATTGGCTGGATTTCCTTTCGTAACGCGTTTCAGCAAATAACTTCTTGCCGCCATCCCCATCAATGAGTTTTGCATTGAAGTCAATGTCCTTAGACACTTCAAGAAACTCGGTCAACCAGCGCTTGATCATGCCGTTAGGATTTGGTGGGTACTGTTCCTCCCATTCCGCGAGTTTGCCTTTGTAGTCCTGCATGGCGGCTTCGTACGACTGCTTGTAAATTTCTGCAACTTGCGGACTGAACATCGGATTATCAGGGTCATCATACGACTTCAGTTGTTCCTTCATGCTTGCCGCCACTTCTTTCATGGAAGCTTGCTGCTCAGCAGGCATTGATTTCACCGTCTGCTCAAACTCCTGAATGGACTTTTGCATCTGCGCCTTTTGTTCTTTCCTCATCTCATCCACTGACTTGGGTTTTTCAGGCGGCGTGGGTTTGTTGGATTGGCGATACTCCAGGTACTTGTTGTTGAACTCTTTGGAGCCAGTATATTGCTTTGCAAATTGACCCACCTGCTGTACAACTGCTGCACGTTCCCCCACCGGCGTCTTCTTCACCTGCTGGCCGCCGGGAGAGAAGAAATACATTCCGCTGAAGCTTGACCAGACGCAATCTTTGGCAACATCTTCAGGGATTCCGCGTTTCTTCAGCGTG
>CAZWIN010000115.1:0-8164 GCA_964633855.1 uncultured Chitinophagales bacterium | reverse complement strand
CTATGCTGTGGCCGTCGCCGTTTCCTCCGGGAAAGCCTGGCGCGGGGTAATGATAGATGGTGCAGGTATCGGGTCATGTGTCGTTGCAAACAAAGTAACCGGTGTCCGTGCCGCGTGTTGCCATAATGAATTTGTAGCGCGGAATGCGAGGGAGCATAACGATACAAATGTCCTCACTCTGGGAAGCCGGGTAACAGGAATTGAAGTGTGCAAGGAGATTCTCAAGGTCTGGTTGGAATCGTGGTTTTCCGGAGGAAGGCACAAGGGTCGAGTGGAGAAGATCATCGACGTGGAGGCCAAATTCAGCAAATAAGCTGATGTAATTCGGCCTATTTGTGCCTTTTCACCTGAAGGTGACCGCCATCAGATTAAAAAAAATTATCTTGATATTCTTTTCGTTTCGGCCTACCTTTTTACACCTTATAACCTGAATGGCCGCCTTCTACAAGGCGGTAAACAAACGCATCTCAGCAGTTGGATTGCATAACTAACGATTCAACCACTTTGTGGAGTCCGGATGGTAAGATCGACAACATTCCTTCTGTTCCTATTCCTTCTTTTGATGGGTTGCACATCACCCGCAGAGAGGTTTATCAACAAGCAGGAAGATCGGCTTGTCTTTCAGAAATCCCCCGGGAACTCCGGTTTTGATAGAATTCCAGCCCATGCAGACTATCAGCTCCTGGATCCTGAAACAAAGGCAATTCTGGGAAGTTACGGCAGCACAATTCGTGCTGTTTCCAGTGAATATGGATTTGACTGGCGCCTTATACTTGCAGTAATCAAGCAGGAGTCGAGGTTTTCCATTGATGCCGAAAGCCATAAGGGAGCTACCGGCCTGATGCAGATGATGCCATCAACGGTGGAAGAGGTTGGCCAAAAGCTTGAAATTGAAGATATGGCCCACCCGATGAATAATATTCGGGGTGGCATTTATTACTTGAAAAAGTTATACGACCTCTTTGAAGGCGCTGAAGAGACAGACAGGATTCAGCTTACTCTTGGGGCTTATAACGCCGGGATTGGCAGGATTTACGATGCACAGGAATTAGCTGCATATCTCAAAGATAACCCGGCAAAATGGCAATCCGTCCGCGATGCGCTTCCGCTGCTCTCAAAGAGATACTACACGCTTCACAAAAACATCTGGGTGCAGGAAAGGCCCAAAACAGGTTGGTTTGGGAATTCGCGCCAGACAGTAGCTTACGTAGATAAAGTGATGGAGTACTACGACGAATACAGGCTGGTGTTGAACTAGCAGTGATTACAATGGAGGTTGAACGACAAGCGCCCGGTACCTGAAGTATCGGGCGCTTGTTGTTTATTTCATCTAGGGAAGCAAAATAGCTGACGCGACTACAGTCGTCCAGATACCGTCTTTGTGTCCCTCAGCGGATTGAGTGACATTATAGGTCTTCACTATCTTTCCGCTCATTTTAAAAATTTTCTCTCGTTCATCCCAGGCAACAGATGGATCAAACTCAACGCCAAGCGTTGTGGCAAGCATTGTTGCGGCAAGGTCCTCTGCATACTCTCCGGCTTTCTCATCCGTCTCGCCAAAGGGATGGTGTTCGGAGAGGTATCCGTATTGTGAGATGTCAGCCGGAGTTGCCACGCCAATTGATGCGGCAATCAACCTGTTCGGCTCGTTGGTGGCATTGCGTGCCATGACGGCGAAAGTAATTTGGCCGGGCTGCAATAGCTTCAACCCGTCCTCGGTAGGTATGCGCTTGCATCCCGGCGGAAAGATGCTCGATACAGTAACGAGGTTGCACTTTTCGATTTTGGCATCGCGAAGAGCCAACTCGAACGATTGGAGATAGTCCTTATGGCGGCCCACCCCCTTCGTGAAGAATATCTTACCAGGAACGTACAATGCGACTCTCCCTTACGATTGTGAGTGATGTTGAAATCATGCTTTCATGACCTTTGCGAACCTGCGTTTTCCCACCTTAAGGATCACACCGCGGCCAATTTCAATCAGGGCATTCTGATCTTCGACCCTGTTGCCATCAATACTTACACCGCCTTGCTCAATCATGCGTCGTGCTTCGCCGTTGGATGCAACCATCTTTGTTTCAGTGAGAAGTTTGATAATGCCGATTGGCCCATTCTCAATATGAACAGTCACTTCGGGGACTTCGTCCGGAAGGTCCTTCTTTACAAATATCCGGTCGAACTCGTCCTCTGCCGCCTGTGCGGCTGCTGTGTCATGATACATGGAAACAAGCGTCCGTGCCAGGCGCCTCTTAATGTCGCGTGGGTTCACGTTGCTGTGTTTGATCTGTTGCTGAATCTCCCGAAGATCGGAGTTTGAAATGTCGGTTGCGAGAGTAAAGTAATCCGCAATAAGTTTGTCCGGTACGGAAAGGGTTTTGCCGTACATTTGTTTCGGGGATTCATCAATGCCGATATAATTATCGAGCGACTTGCTCATCTTTTCAACGCCGTCAGTGCCGGCCAGGATTGGCATGGTGAGTATCACCTGCGGTTCCATGCCGTATTCCCGTTGAATATCCCTCCCGACAAGCAGATTGAATTTTTGGTCTGTTCCGCCAAGCTCCACGTCGGACTGAATAGCAACCGAGTCCATTGCCTGGGCAAGTGGATAGAGAAATTCGTGAACGCTGATTGGCTCTCCGTTGTTGTACCGCTTCTCAAAGTCATCGCGCTCGAGCATACGTGCTACGGTATATTTGCTGCCAAGCATGATCACATCAGCGAACGTCATTTTTGCGAGCCATTCGGAATTGTACAGCATCTGGATTTTTTTTGTGGAGAGGATTTTGGTCGCCTGCTCGAAGTAGCTCTGCCCGTTCTTGCGCGTATCTTCAAGAGTCAACGGGGGTCTGGTTTTGCTCCGGCCTGAAGGATCGCCAATCATGCCCGTAAAATCCCCGACGATCAAGATAGCTTGATGTCCAAGGTCTTGGAACTGCCTGAGCTTGCGGAGGACCACCGAGTGGCCCAGGTGAAGGTCGGGCCGGCTTGGGTCACAGCCGAGTTTGATATTCAGGGGTTTCTGTGTCTTAAAAGATCGTTCGATCTTCTTGACGAGGTCTTCTTCGGGGATGATCTCAGCAATGCCGCGCTTGATGAGATCCATTTGTTCGTTCAGAGGGGGAAACAACGGTTTACTTTCCATTACCTTGCATACTTACGCCGCAAGTCGCGTTCAATTTCACGTTTTGCAATATCCTGTCGCTTGTCGTGACTCTGCTTTCCTTGGGCAACTCCAAGAGAGACTTTTGCCATGTTATTCTTAAAATATACCTTCAATGGTACCAACGTAAGCCCCTTTTGCAAAATTCGTGTGACGAGCCTTGCTATCTCGCGCTTGTGAAGAAGGAGCTTTCTATCCCTCAGCGGGTCAACATTTGAATAACTTCCTTGTTCGTACGGGCTGATATGCATTCCAATCAGCCATACTTCGCCGTTCTTGAGCAGTGCATAACTGTCGGAAACATTTGCCTTCCCGCCGCGCAAAGACTTGACTTCGGTTCCTTTCAGGACTATTCCAGCTTCGATCGTGTCAAGAATTGTGTATTCGTGACGAGCTTTCCGGTTGGTGGTAACAAGCTTTTCACCCGGATCATCTGAAGTAACCATGTAGGTGGGAAATTTTTGTGCATAGTATACCTAAAACCGGTGGAAAAATCAACGAAGAATTTGATGCTCCACCATGTCCAACCATACCTGAATCCGGTAAGGAGCAGCCATTGTACTTTGTTTGACTTTCAGATGGTCTTTCAGTACATTTTTTTGGTTTTCGGCTCCCGCAAGCGGGAATATCTGATCACACCATGTAGCTGAGGGAAGAGAATTCCCTTTTTTGTTGCTCATACCTGAGGAATTGTAATGGCTGAGAAGCATTTTGACGTCCTGATTATCGGCGGCGGACCGGGTGGATACACGGCTGCTATCCGTGCAGCTCAACTGGGAATGAATACCGGTATTATCGAGCGGGATAAGCTGGGGGGAATCTGTCTCAATTGGGGATGCATCCCGAGTAAGGCCCTGCTCAAGAATGCAGAAATCATGCATACCTTCAAAAAGGCGGAGGAATGGGGAATTACGTATCAAAACCTCCAGTTTGACTTCTCCAAGATAATCAAGAGGAGCCGGGGGGTTGCTGATCGTATTTCCAAAGGCGTCGAATACCTGATGAAAAAGAATAAAATTGACTACATGCCCGGGTATGGAACGCTTCTTGGAAAGGGTGGGGTGGAATTAAAGACTGAAGGAAAGCCTGCAGAACGCGTTACTGCAAAGCATGTTATTCTTGCAACCGGCGCACGGGCAAGAACCATTCCGGGAGTTGCCATAGACCGCAAACGCATTATCACCAGCACTGAAGCCATGACCCTGCCGGAACAACCCAAGTCCATGATTATTGTTGGAGCCGGTGCAATTGGGATGGAGTTTGCGTATTTCTATAACTCGATCGGAACGAAAGTAACTGTCGTGGAGATGATGCCGACGATTCTCCCGCTGGAAGACCGTGAACTGACCAAATTGATGGAATCGAGTTTCAAGAAACAGGGAATAGAGATCCTTACCTCCACGAAAGTTGATAGTGTGAAGGCCGGTGCAAAAGAGGTTGCGGTTGTCATTACGACCCCCGAAGGTAAGCAGGAACTCAAAGCTGACGTAGCATTGATTGCCATCGGTGTGCAGGGGAATGTGGAGAATCTGGGCCTTGAAAACGTCGGTGTTCAGGTGGAGAAATCCCATATCAAAGTTGACAAAGATTATAAAACCAATGTTGCCGGCATCTATGCAATTGGTGATGTGAACGGTCCGCCCTGGCTTGCGCATGTTGCTTCCGCTGAAGGGATTCATTGCATTGAAGCAATCGCAGGCCATGACCATCCGCCTGTTGACTACACGACGATTCCGGGCTGTACATATTGTCAGCCGCAGATTGCAAGCGTGGGGATGACGGAGGATAAGGCAAAGGAAGCAGGGTACGAACTGAAGATTGGACGCTTCCCTTTCCGTCCGCTTGGAAAAGCCGTCGCGATCGGAGAGACCGAAGGAATGGTCAAACTCATCTTTGACGCAAAGTATGGAGAGATACTCGGTGCGCATATTATGGGCGCTGAAGCTACGGAGATGATTGCGGAACTCGTGCTTGCGCGGAAACTGGAGGCTACGGGGAAGGACCTCTTCCACACCATCCATGCTCACCCCACATTAAGCGAAGCAATCATGGAAGCGGCAGCAGCAGCGTATGGTGAAGCAATCAATATCTAGCATGAACCTGAATGTGTTCCGGCTCGGTCGAACAGAGTATGGCAAGTGTTGGGATGTGCAGAAACAGGTGTTTGACCTGCGTGCATCGGGCGGAATTGATGACACACTGCTTCTTACCGAGCACAACCACACGTATACTATCGGCAAATCGGGCGATGATAATCACCTGTTGGCGCGTGAAGCCGAGCTGCTTGCCGCTGGCGTAACGGTATTCCACAATGATCGCGGAGGGGATATCACATATCACGGCCCCGGCCAGATCGTGGGTTACCCCATTCTTGATTTGCATAATCACTATCTGGATTTGCACAGATACCTGAGAGACCTCGAAGAGGTTGTTATTGGTACCCTCAAAGATTTCGAGGTTGTGGCGACAAGGAAACCCGAATACACAGGCGTGTGGGTTGGCAATGAAAAGATATGCGCGATCGGCGTGAAGACAAGCAAGTGGATTACCATGCACGGGTTTGCGCTCAACGTCAATACAGACTTGAGCTACTTTGGGAGAATTATCCCGTGCGGAATTTTTGAGCATGGGGTAACTTCACTCCAGGCCGTTCTCCGGAGGGAAATGGAGATGGGAGAAGTGATGCAGTGTTTGGCGGATCACTTCGCACGGGTATTTCACTTCGATGTAAGTACTTTGGATGAATCGGAAATGCAGCCCGATGCGTTGTCATCATTGCTTGTAACAAACAATTGAACAGCTTGAATTGAAGGAACCTGTTGTGCCCTCAAAACCAAACAAATCATTCCCGCAATCCAAAAGCAGTAATGGAGGTGCAGTGAACAAGCCTGCTCATTCCTCGCTGGCTGGTATCTCCAACGAAGCCATTATCGGCGCCTACAAGAACTGTGTCGCTGCCAGACTGATTGACCAGAAAATTCTCGTTTTGCTGAAGCAGGGTAAATGCTTTTTTCATATTGGCGGCTCCGGTCATGAGGTTGCTCAAACAGCGACCGCCCTTGCAATGAAACCCGGTTATGATTGGGCGTATCCGTATTATCGTGACCTCGCTTTCTCGCTGCAGTTCGGTTACACCATCGAAGAGATAATGCTCGAAGCCCTGCACCGTAGAGGTGGGCCGAGCAGTAACGGATTTGCCATGCCGTTTCACTATGGACATAAGAAGTGGAGGATTGTCTCGCAATCCAGTCCGACAGGTACGCAATACCTTCAGGCAGTCGGGACAGCAATGGGAGCGGTAAAAGATGGCAAGGATGAGGTGGTGTATGTTGCTTCCGGCGAAGGCTCCACCAGCGAAGGTGAGTTTCACGAGGCCGTCAACTGGGCGGCACGTGGACGTTTTCCGGTGATCTTCCTGATCCAGAACAACAAGTTTGCGATTTCCGTACCGGTGGAAGACCAGATTGCAGGGAAGTCAGTGTCCGAAATGGTGAAAGGCTATGAGGGGCTTAACCGTTACCGTGTCGACGGGTGCGATTTCGGCGCGATGTATGAAGTGGTGCATGATGCGGTAGCAAAAGCCCGTAACGGAAACGGGCCCAGCGTGATTGAAGCCGACACCGTCCGGTTGCTCGCTCATTCATCTTCAGACGACCAGAAAAAATACCGCGAGCAGGGGGAACTCGAAGAGGATCTCAAACGCGATCCTATCCCGCGGTTTGAAAAATTGCTTGTGGAGAAAAATATTCTCAAGGGAAGCGACTTCGAGAGAATAAAGAAAGAAATTCAGGATAGGATTGATAGCGCTGCAGAGGCTGCAGAAAAAGAAACTTTTCCTGATACAGAGGACCTTGAGAAGTATGTCTATTCTCCCAAAGTGACAGTTCCATCTGCTGGATACATGGAGCCACAGCACTCGGGTCCCAACGTCGTTATGGTTGATGCAATCAACCACGCGTTGATGGAGGAGATGGAGATCAACCCGAAGATGGTGATTTATGGTGAAGATGTTGCAGGAAAGAAGGGTGGGGTCTTTACAGCAACGCGCGGGCTGACAGCAAAGTTTGGCGTTAACCGGGTTTTTAATTCCCCTCTGGCGGAAGCAAGCATCGTCGGGACGGCGTTTGGCCTTTCTGTGCGTGGCGACTATAAACCCGTTGTGGAAATTCAATTCGGTGATTATATCTGGCCGGCATTCATGCAAATCCGGGACGAGGTTGCCATGATGCGTTTCCGGTCATACAACGATTGGTCGTGTCCTATGGTGATCCGCGTGGCAGTAGGAGGATATATCCACGGCGGTTTGTATCACAGCCAGTCAATTGACGGCTTCTTTGCCCACATTCCCGGTATCCGCATCGCCTATCCTTCAAATGCTGCTGATGCAAAAGGACTTTTGAAAACGGCTTGCCGGCTGGATGACCCAGTGTTGTTCTGTGAGCATAAGGGCTTGTATCGCCAGGGATTTGCTTCCGGCCCGGAACCGGGGCCGGAGCATTTACTTCCCTTCGGCATCGCTGCCGTAAAAACCGTTGGTGAAGATGTTACTGTGATCACGTGGGGCATGCTGGTACAGCGTTCCCTGGATGCTGCTAAAAAGGTCCATGAAAAGCACGGTGCAAGTATAGAGGTCATAGATATTCGGACGCTGAATCCTCTTGATAAAGAGACAATCCTGTCGTCAGTCAGGAAAACCGGAAAGGTCCTCATCGTCCACGAGGATACGCTGACGGGTGGGTTCGGCGGAGAGATCGCCGCGATTATTGGAACCGAGGGGTTTGAGTTTCTTGATGCGCCGGTCCAACGCGTGGCAGCAAAAGATGCGCCTGTTCCGTATGGTCCGGAACTGGAAATCGCCATGCTGCCGCAAGAAACGGATATTGTTCGGGCGCTTGAACGTCTCATTGCATACTGATCGTATTTCCATTCACTGAATTCTGAAATTACTCTCATGCCGGCAGCACCGGGAAAAACAACATCGGCCTCCTCCTTGCCTAACCT
>CAZWIN010000114.1:0-8204 GCA_964633855.1 uncultured Chitinophagales bacterium | reverse complement strand
CTGAACGAACCATACTATCCAGAGCATGGCAACGAGAATTACCGGGTCAACCAGAGATTCGGGGCGAACCATAAATGCAACACCCCAAAAAGCTCCGGAGAGAAGGCCATCCTTCTTTTGCCAATCCTGCAATGCCTTAACGGCAAACAACAAGCCGCAGGCCCACAAGGTGATGAACAATGCTTCAGATAATACAGAGCCGGAGAGATGAACAAAAATAGGATGCAGAGCTGTCAACACCGCGCAGCACAGCGCGGCTCTTTTGCCATACAAACGCCCGACAAGCAAACTCAGAGGCAATAACAGGAGGGTCCCGGCAACAACAGAAATCACCCTTCCAGAAATCTCAGGGTCTTGTGTGAGAATGGTGATGGCAGCCAGAAGTGACGGAAAGAGAATGGGGAACACAAGCTCGAGTTCCCCCATCAAGCCCACATACCCTTTTCCGCGGATCAGGTTTTCAGCAATGCGGGCATATTCCGCCCCATCATTATCGATGACGTGAACATGGTTGATCATCCAATACACCCGCAGCACAAATGCAAAAATAAGAATGGCCAGAAACCGGAAATCAGTGAGAAGTGCTCCTGCCGAAATTTGGGTACCGTCGGGTATCTGGCCTGCAGGCAAATCGGATGTACGAAACATTTACTCTTTTCCTTTGAGAGCTTCTTTTAAGCTATTGAATGAATCAGGCGAATTGGCCTTGTAAGCACGGTCTATATAGGCAAACCTACCATCTTTCCCTATGACATATATCATGCGTTTATTATAGCCTGTTTCCTGATTAAAACTGCCGAACATTTTTGCAACGCTGTGGGCGTGGTCACTCAAAAGTGGGAATTGAAGATTCAGCAGGGATGCCCACTCTTTGTGTGAATACACATAATCGCCACTGATGCCGAAAACGAATGCGCCAAGATCGGAGAGGGACTCAAAGTTGTCTCGCATTGTACACATTTCTTTGGTGCATCCTCCGCTCCAATCTGCAGGGTAAAAAGCAAGGATAATATTTCCTCTGCCGATGAAGTCAGATAATTGTAAGTCAGAAGAAGCGATGCTGTCCCTTGTCGCATATGGCAGGGAAAAGTTCGGAGCAGAGTCTCCTACTTTGAACTCATCAGCAAAGGCCGAAAAGAAGAGGCACCATAGTACATACAGTACATAAAGTAATTGCATGATCGTCTTTTGTTGTTTGAGAAAATCCGGACAAATGTAATTTGCGCCAAGTTAAGATGCAATGCCGGTATTTTCTTGACATTCCTCCATTGGCTGGATATATTGTCGGCAAAGAACTTAACGGGAAAAGACATGCCACTACATCATGCTGGTAAAGTAGCTATTGTTACGGGTGGGACGGGAGCCTTGGGTTCTGCCATTGTACGACAGATGTTGCACGAGCAGGTGTCAGTGGCGGTTCCATATCATTCGGGAAAATCTCTTCCATTTCAGGATTCTGAGAACGCTGGCGATAAAGATCGCCTTCTATTCTTACAAGCTGATTTGGCCAACGAGGAGCAAGCAGGGAAATTCCTTGACGATGTCCTCAAGAACTTTGGCACTGTGGACTATCTCATCAACGCGGCGGGAGGATATCTCGGCGGCAAAACAATTGCCGATGTTTCGCTTGATGAATGGGAATCCATTATCAGCCTCAATCTTACAACAACCTTTCTGATGTGCAGGGCTGCTCTTCAAGTTATGCGACCTAAAAATTCGGGACGTATTGTGAACATAGCAGCAATGACGGCGCTTGCTCCGGCGGCAGCCAAGGGACCATACTCGGTTTCAAAACGTGGAGTCATCACCCTGACAGAAGTGATTTCAGAGGAAACCAAAGGAACCGGGATCACTGCCAATGCGATAGCGCCGAGCATCATTCTCACCGATGCGAACAAAGAGTGGATGACAAAAGCAGATGTCGGGAAATGGGTAACCCCCGAAGAAATCTCTTCACTGGTATTGTATTTGTGCTCCGATACTGCACGTTCCATAAGTGGTAATGCAATCAAAATGTTTGGCGGGGTCTAGTGACACGTGGTTGACTTTCATCTGAAAATCCAATAATTTTCTTAAGGTGTTCCAGTAAAAATACATTCATCATCTGAAATTCAAGTATTCTTTGGAACCTCACAACGATTGTTTCTATGTAGAAAGGCGGGACGCGATCTCCTGCCTTTTTTTTTGAAAGGGCTGAACCATGGCGTTGAAGGAAAAGATCAGTGAAGACCTGAAAGTTGCAATGAAATCCGGCGATAAAAACCGTCTGGAGACCCTTCGCACGATGCGTGCTGCTCTTATGGAGCGTGAAATTGAGAAACGTGGCACAGGTCAACCCCTCTCCCCGGATGATGAAATAGCTGTACTAACCTCCGCTGCAAAGAAGCGAAAGGAGTCTATGGAACAGTTTGAGAAGGGGGGAAGGCCGGAGCTTGTCGCACAGGAAGCAAGTGAGCTGGCAATTATTCAGGAATACCTCCCGAAACAATTGTCCCAGTTGGAAATTGAACAGATCATTGATGCCATAATTGCAGAAATCGGCGCAGGTTCCGCTCAGGATTTCGGCAAGGTCATGCCTCAGGTAATGAAGCAGTTGAAGGGGAAAGCCGATGGCAAAGTTGTACAAGACGCAGTGAAAAAGAAGCTGGGCACATCATGAAATTTGATCCGATTGACATTCTTCTTTTCGGCTTCATTCTCACCTCAGTTATCCTGGGGTATCGGGGAGGTTTTACAAAAAAATTACTTAATGTTCTGGCACTCATCACCGCAATCATGCTGGCCGTTTTCTTCATGGGAATTATCGGTGATTTCTTTGAGGAAGTGGTGTTGTTAGAGCATGCAACGTCGTATGTCCTTGGATTTGGCAGTATCGTGGCAATAATCATGCTTGCTGCCATTCTTTTATACAAACGTTTTGGTTCACAAGGCATGGCAAAAAGCGGCAGCCAGATCGCAGGAATTTTGCTCGGGCTCTTTGAAGGGCTTATGATTCTCAGCCTTCTTCTGATGATGCTCAAAGTGTTTGATATGCCTGATAAAGAGACAGAAGAGCATTCGTTATTATACAAACCGATGTATCAGGTTGCGCCAAAGTTTTTCTTCATCATGCGTCCCTACCTGCCCGGCGCCCATGCATTTCAGGAGAGGCTTTCCGCAGCCTTTAAGGATATACCGCTGTTTGGAGAGAAGCCCGATCCGGATGCCACTCCAATCCCCAGGAGAAAATAAAGATCATGGGCGGATTTGACGCTGCTCTTCAAAAATTGGAGTTCGAGAAAATCCGGCAGCGTGTTGCACATTATTCTGCATGTGAGCCCGGAAGGGAACTTCTCAAGAATTTGAGTGTCCGTTTCAATCTCTCCGAAATCAGAAGCGAGCTTTCCCGTGTTACAGAAATGAAGCGCCTGTTGATTGAAACAGGAGGGATTCCGCTTGAAGGAATCCATCAGATCACTTCATCGGTACAACGGTCATCCGTTGAAGGTACCTTCCTTCAGCCGAAAGACCTTCTTCATATTGCATCCACTCTCAAGGCATCCCGTATTTTGCGGAGCAGTCTTTCAAAACAGCAGGCTGTTTTCCCAGTATTATGGGGAATTGCAGAGCTGCTCTATACCGACAAAGTACTTGAGTACAATATTGAGCAGGCCATTGACGAGTCCGGCGCTGTGAAAGCTTCTGCCTCGCGGGAACTTCAGACGATACGGCGGTCCATAAACGAACGATATGAACAACTGAAGAAGCGGCTTGAGAGTATTATCAAAGGTATTACAGCCCAGGGATTCAGCCGCGACGAAATTGTTACTACCCGTGAAGGCAGGATGGTTATTCCGGTCAAGTCGGAATACAAAAATCACGTACCGGGGTTTATTCATAGTGCTTCTTCCAGCGGCGCAACAGTATTTATAGAGCCCGCGGAGACTCTCGAACTTAACAATGAAATTACCAGCCTGCATTTCCAGGAGCAACGGGAGATTGAACGGATCCTGAAAGCGTTAACCGGACAAGTTGCAGCATGCAGAGAGCATCTTCTAGCAACAGTCGGTATTCTCGGCCAAATAGATGCCATTCATGCAAAAGCGAAATACTCAATTGAGATTCTTGGCACTGAGCCGGTTCTTCATCAGGAGGGCTCCCTCAAGATTATTCAGGCCCGTCATCCTATTCTCCTTTTGAATCATGGCTACAAATCAACTGTCCCGTTGAATCTTGAGCTGGGTTCAGGGTATCACACGTTGGTAATCAGCGGTCCCAATGCAGGAGGCAAAAGTGTTGCCATGAAGTGTGTTGGCTTGCTGGTGTTAATGGTGCAGGCAGGCTTACATATCCCTGTTGCAGCAGAATCCATTTTCCGGCCATTCAAAAAATTACTTGTTGATATTGGCGATGATCAATCAATTGAAAACGACCTGAGTACGTTCAGCTCTCACCTCAGGAACCTCAAGGAGATAGCTGAACTGTCAGACGAGGCAACACTCGTCCTTATTGATGAAATCGGTTCCGGTACTGATCCGTCGGAGGGCGGTGCAATTGCGGCAGCGCTTCTTGAGCAGCTCACACGCCAGAAAGCTTTTACCATTGCAACAACACATCACGGCGCCTTGAAAGCTTTTGCCTACGAAACGGAAGGAATTGAGAACGGAGCAATGGAGTTTGATCAATCCACCCTCACACCAACCTACACCTTCAGGGCCGGTGTGCCCGGCAGCAGTTACGCGCTTGAAATGGCAACCCGCCTCGGGTTTGCCGGACAGATACTCGACCGTTCCAGAGGTTTTTTAGGCCAGCAACAAACAAGGCTGGCCAGCCTCATAACTGAACTTGAGGCATCAGCTCAAAAGTATAACAAGGATCTCCAGGATGTACAGGCAGAGAAGTCCAAGCTTGACCTCTTGGTTGGGCAATACGAAGCCAAAGTCAAAGCCCAGGCGAAGGAATTACGCGAAATAAAAAGCAAAGCATTGGTTGAAGCACGGCAAATACTCCAACGCGCTAATTCTGTTATTGAGCGAAGTGTTCTCGAAATCAAAAAGACCGCGGCTGAAAAATCGGTTGTCAAGCAAGCTCGTACAGAAATTGAGAGCTTGAGACAGGAGATTGGACTCGACGAAAAGGAGTCAGCTCAGACCGACCTTGCTGTAGATGATAATCCCATTATCATTGGAAGCTCTGTCACACTCAAAAACGGAGTTGAGACCGGCGAGGTTGTTGGCCTTTCTGCAGATGGAAAATCTGCTGTTGTTGTTTTCGGCAACGTGAAAATGAAGACTTCCATCTCAGATCTTTCAGCCACAGGCCGAAGATCAGAGCCGGCGCGTATTCACGTGCCAAACATCGAGGACAAGGCAAGGTCAATACCGCGCGAATTGGATCTCCGTGGGATGACGGGGGAAGAAGCATTGCCTCTTGTTGACAAGTTCATTGACGACGCAATGCTTGTGGGATTGTACAGGGTGGACATCATCCATGGCAAGGGAACCGGTGCTTTGCGCAAACGGGTCACAGACTTCCTGACAAATCATCCGCGTGTAAAATCATTTCATCTTGCTGAATGGAATGAAGGGGGTACAGGCGCAACTGTTGTAGAACTACAGGACAACTAATGGCAACGAGAAGGATCACAAAAGTACTTATTGCAAACCGGGGAGAGATAGCTGTGAGGGTTATCCGCTCTTGCAAGGAGATGGATATTTCCACTGTGGCAGTATTTTCGGATGTTGACCGTACGATGCCACATGTGCTGGCAGCAGATGAAGCGTATCATATCGGACCGCCTCCTTCCGCACAAAGCTATCTTGTTATGGATAAGATCCTGGAAGCAGCAAAACAATCAGGCGCTGATGCCATCCATCCCGGATACGGGTTCCTTTCTGAAAACCCTGTCTTTGCCCAACGCGTTTCCGAAGCAGGTTTGGTTTTTATTGGACCCTCTTCTTCCTCGATGAAAGCCATGGGAGATAAAACAGAAGCACGGAAGCTCGTTCAGAAGGCAAACGTTCCAACCGTCCCGGGAACCGATGGTGCCATTCATTCTGAAGCAGAAGCTCGTGCATTCTCAAAGCAGGTTGGTTTTCCGGTACTTATTAAAGCTGCTGCGGGTGGAGGTGGGAAGGGAATGAGGGTTGTCCACAAAGTGGAGGATCTTGCCTCTTCGTTTTCTGCCGCACAATCCGAGGCAAAATCAGCGTTTGGCGATGGAAGGGTGTATGTTGAGAAGTACCTTGAGAATCCCAGGCATGTGGAGTTTCAGATCCTCGCTGATCAATATGGGAATACTGTTCATCTCGGTGAACGTGAGTGTTCGATACAACGACGACACCAAAAAGTTGTTGAGGAAACACCTTCCCCCATAATGGATGACACTTTACGCAAGTCAATGGGCGAAACTGCTGTTATGGCTGCGAAAGCGTGCAACTATGTCAATGCTGGGACAATCGAGTTTCTCGTGGATAAGCATAGGAATTTTTATTTCCTGGAAATGAATACACGACTGCAGGTGGAGCACCCGATTACTGAAATGCGTACAGGTATTGATGTTGTTGCACAACAGCTTCGTATTGCAATGGGAGAGAAGCTCGGCTTCACACAACAACAGATTGAATTCAGAGGTCACGCCATAGAATGTCGTATTTGTGCAGAGGATCCCTATAACAATTTTCTCCCCTCCATAGGAACTATAACCCATCTGAGGCCGGCACAGGGTTTTGGTGTTAGGGAAGACAGGGGGGTAAATCAACAAGGAGAAATATCGGTGTACTATGATCCCATGATATCAAAACTTATTGCCTGGGGTCAATCTCGCGTCGAAGCGATACACAGAATGGAGCGTGCTTTGCGAGAGTATGAGATTCTTGGTGTAAAAACAAACATCCCATTCTGTTTGTATGTGTTGAATCACCCCAAGTTTATCAAAGGTGAATATGATACGCATTTCATTGCGGAGTACTTTAAGGCTTCTGCTCTTGAGCAGCCCCGTGTGAAGGAGATTGAGGCCGCGGCGGCAGTTGTAGCACTGCTTGA
This sequence comes from uncultured Chitinophagales bacterium, assembly GCA_964633855.1. Classification (GTDB taxonomy): domain Bacteria; phylum Bacteroidota; class Ignavibacteria; order UBA10030; family UBA6906; genus CAZWIN01. The sequence goes on along the minus strand of CAZWIN010000114.1, from coordinate 1,181 downwards.
GTCCAAAGCAATACACACATCACAGACAACAGTGGGAGTTTCGTCTCATGATGGCTCAAGAGATCACAATCCACCGCCTGCGGACAAATGGAAGCAGCAGCGCCTGCTTCATATGAGGCAATAGAATGAGTAAGTACTACATTTCAATCAACGGACAGGAAATTGTTGCTTCTCTCGATGCCAAGACCAACCTCAAGCTTGACGGTAAAGACCGTGAGATTAAGGTTACTCAGATAGATGAACATGTGTTCTCGGTCCAGCTGGAAAACCATTCTGTCCGTGTGGTTGCCCAACAGGAAGGGAACATCTATCGTCTGTTTTCAGGATCTGTGCAGCTTGATGCTACAGTTGATTCCGAGCGGGCAAGGTTGCTCAAACAGTATTCCGTTGCGTCAGATTCAACACGGGAACGATTGGAAGTGCATGCACCGATGCCGGCGCTTGTGGTCAAGGTTGAAGTGGAAGTGGGAGATACTGTTGCGCCCGGCCAGGGGCTTATTGTGTTGGAAGCAATGAAAATGGAGAACGAAATTAAATCTCATCAGACCGGCCGGGTTAAGGAGATCTATGTTAGCAAGGGAAAACCCGTTGAGAAGGGGGAGTTATTGATTCTCCTCGAGTGATTCACTGTTCAACTGTATGAATGTGAGAGGTTATTTTGGAGCATATTGAAATAGAACAGGACGAGCCAATTGTTAATATCCAGCTCGCTTTGAAGCATGGCCTTACGGAGGAAGAGTATGACATGATCTTGAATATCCTTCGCAGAACTCCCACATTTACCGAGCTGGGTATTTTCAGTGTCATGTGGAGCGAGCATTGCAGCTACAAAAATTCAATAGCTGTTATTAAGACACTTCCAAGAAGTGGTGGCAAGTTGCTGGTTAGTGCAGGAGAAGAAAACGCCGGTCTGGTAGATATTGGAAACGGACTTGCCGTTGCATTCAAAATCGAAAGCCACAATCATCCTTCGGCAGTTGAACCGTATCAGGGAGCCGCCACTGGTGTTGGTGGAATCATGAGAGATATTTTTACAATGGGCGCCCGACCTATCGCTGCGTTAAACTCTCTTCGTTTTGGCTCACCGGACGATGAAAGGACCAGGTCTCTTCTCAAGGGAGTTGTCAAAGGTATTGGAGATTATGGAAACAGTTTTGGAGTTCCTACTGTTGGAGGTGAAG
>CAZWIN010000113.1:0-8265 GCA_964633855.1 uncultured Chitinophagales bacterium | reverse complement strand
CAGAAGATTATGGTTGACCCGACTTCCGTTGATGAAACGATCCAAATCCTGAAGAACATCAAACACAAATACGAAGAACATCATGGCGTGCGTTACAGCGATAAAGCCATTGAAGGGGCCGTGAAGCTGAGCGACCGATACATTACAGACCGGTATTTGCCGGACAAAGCAATTGATGTTATGGATGAATCCGGTTCACGGGTGCACCTGGCGAACATTCATGTCCCGAAGGAAATCGTTGACCTTGAAGGCGAAGTCGAGAAGATCAAACAGTCAAAGAACCAGGTGGTGAAGAACCAGAATTTTGAAGAGGCTGCCCGTCTCCGTGACCTCGAGAAGAAACTCCTGAGTGATCTTGAGATCGCGAAACGCGAGTGGGAATTAAAAGCTCAGGATACCATCCATGAAGTAACGGAAGATCAGATCGCCGATGTTGTTTCCATGATGACCAGCATACCGGTGAACAAGATCGCGGAATCCGAGTCAACAAAGCTCCTCAAGATGGATACGGTATTAAAAGACCAGGTCGTCGGACAGGATGAAGCAATTGTAAAACTCACAAAGGCTATCCGCCGAACACGAGCCGGCTTGAAGGATCCCTCGCGTCCCATCGGATCATTCATCTTCCTCGGACCAACTGGCGTCGGAAAAACAGAGCTCGCCAAAGCGCTTGCGCGTTACCTCTTCGATTCCGAGGAAGCGCTTATCCGTATTGACATGAGCGAGTACATGGAGAAGTTCTCCGTCTCCCGACTCGTGGGCGCCCCTCCAGGATATGTCGGGTATGAGGAGGGTGGCCAATTAACCGAGAAGGTCAGAAGGAAACCGTATTCGGTTGTGTTGCTGGATGAAATCGAAAAAGCACATCCGGATGTGTTCAACATTCTCCTCCAAGTGCTGGATGACGGTATTCTTACCGACAGCCTTGGCAGGCGCGTGGATTTCAAAAACACAATCATGATCATGACCTCTAACATCGGTACCCGGGAGTTCAAGCCGGGTGGCGGTTTTGGATTCAGCGCAGGGACGAGCAAGGATACCTACACTGGAATGAAAAGCGCTATCGAAGAGGCATTGAAGCGCGTGTTCAACCCCGAGTTCCTCAACCGTATTGACGATACTATCATCTTCCACCAGCTCGAGAAACACCATATCATGGAGATTGTACAGATTCAGATGCGCGAACTGATGAAGCGTATCTCCTCCATGGGAATCAGTGTTGAACTAACAAAGCAGGCGAAGGAGTTTCTTGCCGAAAAAGGATACGATCCTGCTTTCGGCGCGCGCCCCTTGCGCAGGGCATTGCAGAAACACCTGGAAGACCCCATCGCCGAGGAACTGCTCAAGGGAAAGTATCCTGAAGGGACGACGCTGAGAGTGAAGATCAACAAGAAATCCGGAGAATTAAAATTCAGCGCTACTATTCCGGATAAAAAGGGGGGCAATGTGAAAGAGGAAAAATCAGCCAAGATATCCTGAAACAATCGTTTCAATAAACAAAAAGCCCCGCTGTTCGGGGCTTTTTTGTTTATGTTGGCTTCTTCAATTACACAACCTTCGTTCCGACAACACTTTCCAAGGATTACTTTTTCCGGCCAACCCCAGGACCTTTGACTGAGATGCCTTTTTTTGCTTTTGCCGAAGCATTCAATATCAGCTCCCCTCCTGTTGTCTTTACCCAGTATGCCTTACCCTGCTGAATCGTGTCCGCCACATCATAATTTCCGCCATAGCTGTAGTACAGGGATTGAACAATCCCTGGCGGAACCTCCACAATAGAAGAAATATCAACGTCGGAAGAAATTCCGCCGATAATATTCCAGCCATTGACAACCGGGATGGTATCGTTCGTTCGTAATTCTCCCGTGATGGAAACGTTCTGCGCCCCGGAAAATTTCAGCCAATATCCGACACCTCCTTGCAATGTATCCTGACGATTGTATCCTGCACCATCCGAATAACCGAACGCTTCCGATACTGCAGTCGGATAGAGCATCGTTTTTCGAAAATCACCCACGTTCAAAGGGACACATACCAGGTTCCATCCATCAAAGACCGAACATTGGCGCGTCACACCTGTGGCACCTGTTCCTGAAACGGGGATCGTAAATTCACCCGAGGCTGCATTGCTGGTAAACCGGAGCGTATCCTGGAATACACCTCCCAAGAGTGGCGTGAATGTAACAGAAAGAGTATCGGAACTTCCGCCGGAAATACTGAACGCTGTTCTGCCGGGCGAGAAAGCAGGATTCGTAATTGTCACATTGGAAATCGTCAACGTGCCAGCACCGGAATTGTACAAACGTACCGTATCCGTTTTGCTGTTGCCGACGGCAACAATGCCCAAGCTCAGCGTGCCAGGCGAGGACGAGATGTGAGCAGGAGTGTATACTGTTGTGGATTCGGTAATAGTTACGTGCCCGCCGCCGGGGCCTGTGTTTCCCGCGATCAGAACTCCGTAATAATTCGGACCGATGATATAAGGATAGGCAGATGCGCCCGTGCTGTCAATAGTCACATAGTACGCGTACGTTCCTGAAGGGTACTCAGGTGTTACGGCAAAGCGGCCATTGTATGCATCAAGGTGTCCCAAACCGGAAATATATTCATAATCCTCTATATAATAACCCAACGGGAACAGTCCGCCAACAGTGGGGCCATATTGTGAAGGGGGTAGCGCTGTTCCGTCGGGCAACGTTGTCCGCTGAGTAATACTGCGCCGGCGGTAACTGCTTTTCATCCTCGCAACCGGGCCGGCTCCTGCCGTATCTGAATACGCATAGGGCCCATAGATTGGGTAGCCATCAAAAGCGTAACCGACAATACCGGAATGTTGCGTTGGCACGGCAGAGTAAAGACACACTGGATTTTGGTGATTATGGTACACCCCTCCCGGTGCAGGATGCCCTTTGCACGCATCGAAACTCGAAGCTTCAACAACTACAGCATTCTGATGCCAGATGTTTTGATTGTTGTAACTCATCGCATCCTTGGCGTTGAACAGCGTCAACCCGTTTCGCCACACTCCGATGTGTCCGAGTGGCGTGGCTGTTTTTGTCCCGCTCTGTACCTGGGGCGTCTTGGTGATTTTGAATGTCCAGTTTTGGTTTGAAGGGGTATTCGGGTTGCCGGGCCATGGTCCGATCGCGTAGGCGGGGATGTTGGTTGACTTTACGTACACATACGAGGCAGAGTATTGAATCTGCTGTACATCAGCGAGTATCCCTCCGTAGCCTGTATGGCCATCAGTATTGATATCCCACGAAGTTACTGTCGGCGTACCCTGGGCTGTTGCAAACAACACATATCCAGCGGTTGCCGCGAGGATGGTGAGAAGTTTCATGCTGCTCTCCCGGTATGCAAAAGAACTGAATGGTGGCAAATACAAATACGAGGAATAGCTTAGTGCAACTATTGTATTGACAATCAAACCATGAATCGGTTTAACGGCTCACTCCGGAATCGAGAAATGCTGAACACCATAGCACGCGCCGGGCTTGAGTGTCAAGCTGTTTGTCATGACTTGCCAAAAGAAAAAGGGCTCCCATTTACGGGAAGCCCTTTTTTTTGTATCAGTTGCAAGATGACGCCTGCGTTATGCTTTCTGTCTGATGCTCGGCAATCCGAACTTTTTCAGCCGGTACCGGAAATTTGCCTCGCTCAAGCCAAGTATCTGGGCGGTTCTGGATTGGTTGTACATGAACTGTTTGAGTGCCCGCTGAATAAGCAGTTTCTCGATAATATCCAGTGACTGGTCAAGGACGAACACCTTACCGACATGGATGTTTTCCACTGCATCTGTCAGATGCTGGCGCTCATCAAGAAATTCCCCGGGCAATTCGAGCTTGTCGCCGTGGGAGATCATGACTGCCTTCCCGATGATGCCCGCCAGTTGCCTGATATTTCCCGTCCATTGTCCCTGACTGAGAATGTGATGGGTATTCTCATCTATTTCCTTCATGGGTTTGCCAAGCGTAGAACACATCGCCTTCGTTAGGGATGAGACAAGGTGGGGGATATCCTCAACGCGTTCACGTAGCGGGGGCACATCCACGGTCTCGAATTTTTCCAGATGCGGGAGAAGTTCCGGGGACAAGCCACCACCCTGCGCCAGACGGACCAGTTGGTCACCGATGGTTGCAATCACTTTCAATGCCGTGTACTTTTTCCTGCCTTCTTTCAAAAATGCCGCCGTGGCTGCCTGGTTGTGTGGCGCCATTTGGTCAAGGTCAGCGATAATGACGGTACCATAATCCACCGGTGGAGACATCCTGCGTCCGGTCTGCAATTCTGCCGCAGCCGCATCAGCTCCTGCAAGCACAGCCCGGATCTCTGCGTCGGTTGCGGTCATGCCGTCAACAAGAACCACCGGTTTTTTTCTTCCACGCTCGGCATGAATTTCAAGCGCGATTGTTTTACGTCCTGAGCCGGACTCGCCAACAAGAAGAACATCCTCCCGTCCCTGGGCGAGCTTTTGAACCTGCTTCACAATTTTTTTTGCGAAGGGGCTGCTTCCTGAAAGTTTTGAATCTTGTGCCATTGGAACTCCATTTATGTGTATTGCTTAAATGAAGAGTAGCTATGTCTTATTACTCTTTCCAACAACATGATAACACGAAAAGACGCTATATACAACGATGACACGGAATATTTTTCATATACTCAAAAGGAGAAAGCAAAAACGCAGCGATGAACTAGTAAATTTCAACGCAGAATACTTTCGCAAATTTTGTTTGCTTCTCGCAAATCACGTTGTCGGGGATCTACCATAGTGAACAGTTGAGGACTCTGAAAGGTTCTACGCAAAGAGAGGAATAAATTCTACATGATTATTCTTTCTTCTGGGTGCCGACCATTCGCAGCGCTTTGCGAGCCGGAATTCTATCGAAGCAGTAAGCCAACTGATTCAAACAAAAGCTATTTCTTGCCATTGACGGGATCGTACCGGGCAGTGGAGCCGTTGCGGCAGAGTTGAACCTGATCCAGAATCTATGTCCGTTTCTGAGCGTATCGCGCGCACAGCATCCTGTCGCAGGTGCAAATCCATATGCCGATGAAATTGCCATGGGAAACAATACTATCTCCCTGAAATCGGCGGTCAAGCCGCAAAGATGGAAATTCCTTAGCATCTGCGGGTTGTGGGCAACAACCTCGACGAATAGCGAGCAAGGGACTGGATGCAACTCGGTCATCTGGAAGGCATCGGATGCATTTTCAATGCTCGATATTGGTTATAATCAGTGGCACGAAAATGTTGTTGTTTGAAAGCGCCTATTAAATGTGTATACTTCCCATTGGCAACTTGTGTCGTCCGTACTTTAGTCAAACTCCCACAGAGAGTCAGCTTATTGACACATACAGCAACATAGTGCCAATCCTCCAACAGACGTGTCACCCTCATCAACGGCTTGTTGCTCTGAAGCCGCAACGCTGGTAACTCCAATCATTATCAAAATATTAAAAATACAAGTCTACATAAGGAGACAATATGCGGATTCAAATTCTGTGTCTCGCGCTGATATTGATCTTAGCATTACCCGCCAATGCCCAATGGGCTATACGGGCCGGTGGATCAAACGATGACGGTGGGGAGGGAATCGCAGTTGATCCATTTGACAATTGCTATGTCACAGGCTCCTTCAGTAGCGCGACAATCAGCTTCGGGACAATCACGCTAAGCAACAATGGTGATAATGACATATTTATTGTGAAATATGATGCGTGCGGGGACGTGGTTTGGGCAACAAGCGTGGGTGGAGCAGGCAATGATTTTGGGGTTGATATCGTTGCCGATGGTAGCGGCAACAGTTTTGTTACAGGCTCATTCGGGAGTCAAACGATTACATTTGGCTCGACTCCTGCACTCACAAACAATGGTGGACTTGACTTCTTTATCGTCAAGTTTGACCCATCTGGAAATGCAGTCTGGTCGGCAGCTGCAGGCGGTTCAATGCTGGATATTGGGTATGGCATCGTCGTTGATCAAACCGGAAACGCATATGCTGCAGGTTCTTTTTCAAGTCCCACAATGAGCATTGGTTCAACACCTCCACTGACGAATAATGGCAACTTTGATGTTTTTATGGCTAAATATGATGTGAATGGCAGCGCAGTATGGTCATTCAGTGTCGGGGGAACGGAAAACGACCTTGGAAACAATATCGGGATTGACGGATACAACAATCTGTACATCACCGGCATGTTCGCAAGCTCCTCAATCACCTTTGGATCAACAACACTGGTGCGAAACGGCCTTTCAAGAAATCTCTTTGTGGCAAAATACGACGCAAATGCCAACGCTGCATGGGCCAGCAGTGCCGGGCCGCGATGCAGCGGATACGATATCGCGGTTGATGGGGTCGGCAACAGTTACATTGCAGGATCGTTTGACGGCCCCAGCATTACATTCGGGTCAACGACGCTCAACAATAATGGGGCGAATGATATCTTTGTAGCAAAATACAACTCAAGCGGAGGTGTGATATGGGCAAGTCAGGCGGGAGGACAGTACGATGAAGAAGGAAGTGAAATCGCCGTAGATCATTCAGGAAAGGTTTATGTGGCAGGTATCTTTGAGAGTCCAACCATAGCCTTCGGTTCAATAATATTGACAAATCATGGAGCCGGGGATGTGTTTGTTGCAAAGTATGATGCAGCGGGTAATACAGTTGAGGCCATCAGCTCCGGCGGGGGAAGTGCCGACTATCCAAACGACATCGGGGTTCAGGCCAACGGCAATGCTTACGTTACGGGCCGATTTTATAGTTCCTCCATCACATTGGCCTCAACTGTGCTGTCAAATGCCGGGGGTGGTGATGTGTTCTTCGGCCTCTTGCCGGCATGTGAATGGTCTAGTCCATGTCCTATTGGAGACAACGACTTGGATTTCGGCACATACAATCCCATATGTTCTGGGGGACCGACCCCATACTGCAAAACGGTCGTGTACGACGGTGTTGTCAGTCCCGCTTCATGTATGGTTCCGGACGAATCGCCAGGGCGCGTGACGATCTACGCGGTACCGAATGCCGTTGTGTCAGTAACGAGTGTCCTGCCTGCCAATGTTGTTGATGGTATTGGCCATTCGATACCACTTTCGAATTACACTGCGGGATGGACGACACAATCCAACATTTGCTTCCTTACGCCATTCAATCCACAGGTGCCGAATGATTTCACTGTGGGCGCAGACGGAACGTTGATTCTTCAGTATGGTGCACGAGCATGTGACGTTTCGACTTTACCAGTAACGGGGCATTACACCGCGACGATCATAGTCACTTGGGAGTATGTAGGAGAGCGGGCAGGAATAGACACTTCCACCATTATGGAAATTGGGGTTCAAGCTGAAATACACAGTCCTTATGTGAGTATTGATGTGAATCATGGCTGGAACCTGCTTTCAAATCCGATGACGGTGACAAACGATTCTGTCCATTCCCTCTTTCCTTCATCATTTTTCTCGCACGGGTATGCCTTCCATCCCACTACGGGTTATCATCAAAGCAGTACGATGATGAACGGGATCGGTTACTGGCTGAAGTTCGGAGATACGGCACGCACTGTGATAGCGGGAGAAATACGCACTGTGGATTCGTTGACGGTATCGCCGGGGTGGAATCTGATAGGGACGATCTCATCGCCGGTTGCCGTAGATTCCATCATTCAAGTACCGGTGGGAGTTGTTGCCTCAGGTTATTTTGGATATGCCGGCAGTTATTCGCCGGTCGATACGCTCTTCCCGGGTACTGCCTATTGGGTCAAGGCGATCTTACAGGGCGTACTGGTGTTGCGATGATTGAATCTCGTTCAGAAAACAAAAATCCCGTCCCAGTTTTCACCGAGACGGGATTCACAATAAATCTGGCAACGACCTACTCTCCCACACGTTCGCACGAGTAGTACCATCGGCGCAGAAGGGCTTAACTGCCGAGTTCGGAATGGGATCGGGTGTAACACCTTCGCTATGGTCGCCAGAAGTTTACATTCTGACAATGCCGGAAGAAGTATACAGCTGACTTCTCATTTGTGGTAAGCTTATTGATGCACCCTGCCGGCAACGTGAATTGCCGAGGGACATATTCGGTTCAATAAAAAAAATGGTTAAGCCTCACGACCTATTAGTACCACTCGACTGAACGCATTACTGCGCTTACATCTGTGGCCTATCAACCAAGTCATCTTCTTGGGGTCTTGAGGGGCTTTCGCCCGGGATACCTCATCTTGAAGCGGGTTTCGCACTTAGATGCTTTCAGCGCTTATCCC
>CAZWIN010000112.1:0-8347 GCA_964633855.1 uncultured Chitinophagales bacterium | reverse complement strand
TTGTCAGTGTTTCTTCCTCCAGGAAGGATGTTGTTATCATTGGTGAACCAGGAGTGGGAAAAGGAGCAGTCGCAAAGAATATTCATTACCTATCGTGTGAAAACCAGGGGCGTCCAGAACCGTTCTTTTCTGTGAATGTTTCGATCTTGGATGATAAGGAATTCGGTGTTGTTTTCTTTGGTTTTGACCGGGGAGCGGAGGGCCTTCCACAGACGTCGAAACGGGGCTTGCTGGAACAAGCAAACGGAGGTACGCTTCTCATCGAGGAGATTGAAGAAGCGAGCTTCCGCAATCAGATTAAGCTTCTCAATGTGATCAACGGCCGTCAGACAAAAAGAATTGGCGGGGAATCCGAAGAGAGTCTTAATATCCGCTTCATTATGACAATGAAGGCCGACCCGGAAGAGTTGCTGGGAAAGCGAAAACTGCTTGAAGATTTCTATGCAAAAGTGGTGGAGTTTGAGAAAATAGAAGTTACGCCATTACGCGCCAGGCCAGAGGATATTCCACTCTTGGTCCGGTTCTTTACCGATGAACTTTGTAAAGAGCTCGGTATGGATGACTTGGCTATCGACATTAATGCTGTGGATGTACTGGTCAGACAAAGCTGGCGGGAGAACATTCGCGAACTCAAGGCAGTCATTGATAAATCTGTTCTGTTCTCGAAAGAAGGCCAGTTCGTGTTGCCGACCGAACTGGTTGATGAGAAAACCGAATTGGTGAAAATGATCAATAATGTTATGGCGGGACAGGAATTTGTTCTTGACCGATCGCTGGACGTTATTGAAAAAGGTATTATAGAAAGATCACTGGAAAAATTCGGGTTCAATCAATCGAAGGCTGCGCAGTTTCTTGGCATGACGGAACAGACTTTTCGTTATAAGCTTAAACGCTTGGGGATAGCCAGCGCTCGAACAAGGCCATGAATTAACTTCTTATCTCTGAACAAAAAGCCCTCTTCCTCAAGAGGGCTTTTACTTTTGCTGCGTTCTCTTCCCATAATCTCTTCCTTTCCACAGTACTTTCCTGTTTGCCAATACCACAGGTGGTAACACCAAAGTATAGAGAATGAAATAGATGAAGAAAAAAGGAGCAACCCAAATAAGACCGGGCTTGTTCAACCTTAGTGTTGCTGGGAGAATTAGGATTACCTCTCCAGCGAATATCACACCAAGTAGTGCCATTGTATAGAAAGAGGGGTTGGCCATGACCACTGCCACAAGAAGCAATTTGAGGAGATAAATAAAACTGAAGACTACAACAGACAAGATGTCGAGGTTCAACCCGCCGGTAAACCATCGTTTCTTCTGCCTGAATAATTCGGAAACAGACGCGCAGGGCTGACTCTCAACAAGAGTTTGCATGTCCAAAGGGAATCGGGCGGTAAAATCGGTGTTTCGTGTGACAGTCTTAAAGAGGGCGTGGTCTTCGGTAACACTGAATGGAATCTTTTGAAATCCCCCTATTTCAATATAGGCTGCTCTGCGCAGGGACAAATTGTTTCCTACTGCTGTAATCGGAAATCCAAGACCAAGGGCACCCGAGGCCATGGAGAATTGGCCAAACCAATCCACGGCTTGTATACTGCCAAAAAGACCTGAAGGTCGGAGAAATGTGAATCCGGCTACCACGCCTACGGATGGAGTAACATAGTATTTTACGGTTTCTTCAACCCAGTGAGCAGGAACTGTGCAGTCCGCGTCTGTAAAGAGAAGAATATCACCGCTTGATGCATGGATGCCTTTATCCAGCGCATTTGCTTTACCACACAAGTGACCACCGCCATCAACAGTCTGTTCCAATCGAATATGGTTGTATAATTTTGCATAACCGGCAATGATTGCTGCAGTATCATCTGAGGATTGGTCATTGACAACGATGACTTCGAGAAGCTCTTTAGGATATGTCAGGCGAAGTACGGAATCCAGGCATCGCTTGATGTTTGACTCTTCGTTGCGTGCAGCTATGATGAGCGAAACTGTGGGCCGGTACGACAGGTCAAAGAACCTGTTTGACCGTAGGGTCGAAATGGCGAAGGCTACCATCAACATGGCATACAAGAGCGTGAGGATGAAGAGAAGAGTTGACAGCATAATCTGTGGATTCCATCGGCAACGATTTATTTCAAACGTACTCAAAAAAGAAGGTCTGTGCAATGTTTATGTTGCGTAATCGCCGTGGAAAATTTATATTCATAAAAACACATTGCCCCATTTTTTTGATTGTCAGAACATGCTTATCACTCCTCTCGTTGTAGGAATAACCGGCGGTACAAGCTCGGGGAAAACCACGGTCACCCGAAGCATTGCCACGGCTCTCGGCAAGGATAATGTTACTCTTCTCCAGCATGATGCCTATTACAAGGATATCGCAATGTTCGGGGAGAAACCGGTTGAAGATATCAATTTTGACCATCCTGATGCATACGATACCGGACTGTACATTGAACATCTAATGGCATTGAAAAAAGGGGCGATCATCCACCAGCCGGTATATGATTACAGAACATATCGCAGGACGGATGAGAAACAAGAGGTTTATCCCCGGTCATTAATTATTGTGGAAGGCATTCTTATCCTTGCTGATGTCACGCTGCGAAATCTGATTGATATCAAAATCTATGTCGATACTGATGACGATGAGCGTTTACTCCGCCGGCTCCGGCGTGATATTATTGAACGGGGCCGCTCAATTGAATCGGTGATCAACCAGTATATCCACAGCGTGAAGCCGATGCACCTCGAGTTTGTCGAGCCATCAAAACGATGGGCTGATGTAATCATCCCTCGAGGCGGGGAAAATCATGTTGCCATTGACATGGTTCTTGCAAAACTCAAATCGCTTGTACCTTCTCCGTAATCCTTCTTGCGGTATTGTCAATTGCGGTTTTCTTGACTCTCTAGGCCAAATTGGATATATTTTTTGTAAGAATTTCCAATTTGCCTTGGTGAAACCCGAAGCTGTCTATTCACGAAGAATGCATGCAAAAGACGAACCTCCCGCTGCAAATTCAACACTCCACACAATCTGAAAAGGCCGCCTATCAGAAAACCATTCTAGAGAATGGCATCAGGGTGGTGAGCGAGACAATTCCGCATGTACGTTCTGTTTCACTTGGTGTTTGGGCGGATGTCGGTTCCAGGGATGAAGCTGATACACAAAATGGTATCAGTCACTTCCTTGAGCACATGGTATTCAAGGGGACGAAAAACCGCAGCGTCCGAGAGATAGCACAGAGCTTGGAATCATTAGGCGGTTATCTCAATGCCTTTACCACAAAGGACCATACCTGTTTTTATGCCAGAGTTCTCGATATCCACACCAGGACTGCTTTGGATGTACTTTCAGACCTCGTTCTGAATGCGACCTTCAACAAAAAGGAGCTTGAACGGGAAAAGCTGGTGGTTATTGAAGAAATGAGGAATGCAGAAGATAACCCCGAAGACATTATTCACGACTACTTTGAAAAAGCTTTATTCCCAACTCACCCGCTCGGTAACCCTATCATAGGTAGTGAGGCGAATGTCCGCCGTTTCGGCCGTCCGGATCTTCAAGAATATGTGAAAGAACGGTATCGCCCTGAGCGCCTCGTAATTGCGGCGGCAGGAAATATCGCTCATGATACCCTTTGCCGCATGGCTGACCGGATGTTCCGTAACCTGAAAACAACCCCGCGTTCCATCACCCGCGAACCCGGGCCTCAACGCAGGCCGAAAGCTGTATTTGTTGAACATCAGAAGCCCATTAATCAGGCTCATGTTTGTTTGGGGACAATTGCTCATGGCGTCAAACATAAGGATCGTTACCCGATGCTGGTGATGAACACCTTGCTCGGTGAAGGAATGAGTTCACGGTTATATCAGAATATCCGTGAGCGGTATGGTTTCGCCTACAGCGTCTATTCGTATGTCAATATGTTTGCAGACACAGGTGTTTTCGGGGCTTATGTTGGAACAGACAAGAAGAACGTACGGAACGCCAAAGAGTTGATTATCAAAGAACTGTCGAAGCTCAAGACGAAACCGGTGTCCAGGGCTGAGCTGGAGCGGACAAAGGCCCAGATCAAAGGTACAATGATGCTTGGGCTCGAGAATATGTCAGGCCGTATGATGCGTTTGGGAAGTACCGAACTCTATTTTGAGTCCTTTGCTTCCCTGGATACCATTATTGGCAAAATTGATGCTGTTACACCCGAGGCAATTCAGAAAGTTGCCCGGGAGTTGTTTAATGAACATGAACTTTCCACCGTTGTCATCCGGCCATCTTAACCGCTTGACGAGGAAACTTTCCCAAGACACAATTCGCTACGAGGCATTCATATGATTATCGGTGTTCCCAAAGAAATCAAGACAAATGAAAACCGCGTCGCTCTTCTCCCGGTTGGCGTTCAAACGCTGCAGAAATCGGGCCATAAGGTGATTGTTGAATCAAATGCCGGCGTCGGGAGTGGATTCACTGATGAAGCTTACCGGCAGGCAGGTGCTGAAATTATCAAGACGGCAAAAGAAGTTTTTGACCGGGCGGATATGATTATGAAGGTGAAAGAACCTCTTTCTCCGGAATATGGCCTCATCCGCCAGGGACAGATAGTCTTTACCTATTTTCATTTTGCTTCCGGCAAAGAACTGACAGAAGCAATGATGAAGTCAAGATGTGTGGCTATTGCCTACGAAACAGTGCAACGCGCGGATGGGTCACTGCCGTTGCTCATACCGATGAGCGAAGTTGCAGGGAGAATGGCCCCGCAAGAGGGTGCCAAATATCTTGAAAAAGTGATGGGAGGGCGCGGCATTTTGTTGGCGGGTGTACCCGGAACAGAACCAGCGGATGTTGTTATTCTTGGCGGGGGAATTGTCGGCACAAATGCTGCCAAGATTGCTGCCGGGCTTGGTGCAAGAGTGACCATCATGGATAACAACCTGTACAGATTGCGATACCTTGATGATGTCATGCCGAAGAATGTTGTGACCATGATGTCCAACCCCTATAATATCAGGAAAGCTGTTGCACATGCGGATATGACTATTGGCGCAGTGCTAATTCCGGGGGCAAAAGCCCCTCACCTGGTTACACGGGATATGTTGAAGGATATGAAGCCCGGATCGGTGATTATCGATGTTTCAGTTGATCAGGGTGGCTGTGTGGAAACGTGTAAACCTACCACGCACGACAATCCTACATATGTGATTGACGGTGTTGTTCATTATTGTGTCGCAAATATGCCGGGAGCGGTTCCCTTTACTTCCACGGTTGCTTTGACAAACGCAACGCTTTCCTATGCAGTCGAGATTGCCAACAAGGGCTATAAGGATGCCATTAAACACAACAATGAAATCCGGCTTGGCCTGAACATGATTGACGGCAAGATCACGTATAAAGGTGTGGCTGATGCTTTCGGTTTTCCCTACACGCCGGTTGAACAAGTGGCAATGTAAGTACTGCAGTATTTCAGACGAAAGTCCACATGGCGAAGATTACAATAGACGGGCGCCAGCTCGAAGTACCAAATAATCAAACAATAATCGAAGCTGCTCGTGAAAACGGGATTGAAGTGCCGCATTTCTGCTGGCATCCCAAGCTCAGTGTGTCCGGCAATTGCCGCATGTGTTTGGTTGAAGTGGAAAAGCTTCCCAAGCTTGTCATTGCCTGTGCAACCCAGGTAGCGGAAGGAATGGTGGTGCATACAACAAACCCTCGTGTGGTGAATGCACGCGAGGCGGTTATGGAGTTTCTTCTTATCAACCATCCGTTGGATTGTCCGATCTGTGATGAAGCGGGTGAGTGCAAACTCCAGGATTATGCCTACAAGCATAGTGTGGGCTACAGTCGCTTCGAGGAAAACAAGGTCCATAAGCCCAAGCGGGTTGAACTTGGCCCCAATGTCCTGCTGGATACCGAGCGGTGTATTATGTGCTCAAGGTGTGTCCGCTTCTGTGATGAAATAGCTCAGAAACCCCAGCTGACGTTTACACAACGCGGTACACATGTCGAGCTCACTACGTTTCCCGGTGAGCAATTGGACAACCCTTACTCGATGAACACAATTGATATTTGTCCCGTGGGCGCTTTGACGAGCCGTGATTTCCGGTTCAAGGCGCGGGTTTGGGAAATGTCTTCCACGGAAACGGTATGTCCCGGTTGTTCCCGCGGTTGTAATATGTATTCATGGGTAAGAAACAACGAAATCCTCCGCCAAACGCCCCGGTATAACCCGGATGTGAATGACTTTTGGATGTGCGATGCCGGAAGGCTTGATACATTCAAGCAAGTCAATACGGAAAAACGAGTGAAGGCTCCCCTGATCAGGAAAGAAGAAGGAGTGGTTGAAGTCGGGTGGGATGAAGCAATCGCGCATATTGCTTCAGAGCTTCGTGCTTTCAAGAAGTCTGAAATTGCAGCCCTTGGCTCTGCGTTTGCGACAAATGAGGACAATTTTGTATTCCAGAAATTTGCCAGGGATATTCTCGGTACAAAGCATATCGACTTTCTCCGCCACGTTGTACTTGGAGATGAGGATAATATCCTGATTCGTTCGGACAAGACCCCAAACACCCTCGGCGCACTGGAAGTAGGTGTCAGGCCAAAGGATGGCGGTTTTGATTTTGCGGGGATCATCAAAGCTATTCGCGACGGACAAATCAAGGCATTGTATGTTCTTGATGATGATATTGCTGCGGATCCGCTTGTGGCGCAAGCGCTCTCCAAACTGGAATTGCTTGTTGTTCATTCCCACATCGAGAATGCAACGACCCAATATGCTGATGTTCTGTTGCCTGCATCAACGTTTGCGGAGAAAAACGGAACCTTCACCAATTTTCAAGGAAGAGTGCAGCGAATACGGCCGTCCGTAGCGACAATAGAGCAGGACCGTGCATTGGATGGATTTGCAATGAGCCGGCTGGATAAGTTCGGTTCGCAATTCGATCGGTGGTCGAAAGGTGCGAAGCGTGATGCACGTCCGAGCTGGAAGATTATTACGGGTTTGGCATCATTAATGGGGACGAAATATAGATACAATACGGCGGAAGATGTTTTCAATGATATTGCCTCCAGTATTGAATCTTACAGAGGGATGAACTACACCCGGCTTGGCAATAAAGGTCTCCTTCTCAAAACAAAACAACAGGTTTATACGGCCGTAGTGGCATAATATGGAATTCTTGATCATTGCATTCATAAAGATTTTCATTGTCTTCAACATTATCCTCCTTGTCGTAACGAACCTGGTGTACGCTGAGAGAAGAATCAGTGCATTCATCCAGAATAGAATCGGCCCGAACAGGGTCGGCCCGTGGGGGTTGTTGCAATCGCCGGCGGATGTACTCAAGCTGTTCATTAAGGAAGATATCGTTCCGAAAGAAGCCAACAAGTTTCTTCACACGCTGGCTCCTGTGATTTCCATTTCTGTCGCCCTTATTACATTCGCCGTGATCCCCTTCGGGAACACCATCAATCTGTTTGGTTTTGATATCAAGCTGATGATCGCAGATATTAATGTCGGAGTACTCTATATTCTTGCCCTGACTTCACTCGGTGTATACGGTATTACCCTGAGCGGATGGTCTTCCAATAACAAATATTCCCTGCTTGGCAGCCTTCGTTCCGCCGCGCAAATGATCAGCTACGAGCTTTCGATGGGGCTCTCGATTGTCGGCGTGATTATGATTGCAGGGACGTTGCGGTTGGACAGGATAGTCGAGCTTCAATCGGGTTTTGCGTGGAATGCATTCCTGACTCCGATCGGATTTGTCACGTTTGTGGTTGCTTCCTTTGCGGAAACAAACCGGTTACCGTTTGACCTTCCGGAGGCCGAGCCGGAACTTGTCGGCGGCTATCATACAGAATACAGTGGAATGAAATTCGGTACGTTTTTCCTTGCGGAATATGCCAATATGATAACGTCCAGTGCATTGATCGTTACTCTCTTCCTGGGTGGATGGCAATTCCCTTACCTCGAAACATTTGGCTTGTCACCGCTGCTTACAAGCCTGATTCAAGTATTGACGTTTGTGGTGAAAGTGGCCCTGATGCTGCTTTTCTATATTTGGATCCGTTGGACTATTCCCAGGTTCCGCTATGATCAGTTAATGAATCTCGGCTGGAAGGTGATGTTGCCTCTTTCCCTGATGAATCTGCTTGTCACAGGAGCATGGCTTCTGCTGATGAATTAAGGGTTATGTGTTTATTCATGTTGTTGAGAGTTGATGCTTTGGCATTACGTTCAGTGGAGAATAGAAATTGAGTTCTAACGGCAGTAAAACAGTGAAACAGATTCGCGGGAGAGACCTCTCATTCTGGCAGAAGACCTACATCCCTGAAATTCTCAAGGGGATGATGCTGACGCTGA
>CAZWIN010000111.1:0-8438 GCA_964633855.1 uncultured Chitinophagales bacterium | reverse complement strand
CATGTAGAGAAAGTTCTTCCCCCATCAGAACATCAAGGGAATGCACTATTTCATCGGACGATGGAATGATGCCCCCCATCCTCCCGTGGAACTTCACCGGAACACGGCCATCAACCCCAAGACGCACATCCTCGACCATTTGTCCAGCATTCATCTCCACAACGAGAACGCCCGATACCTGCGCTGCCAGGGTACGGATAGCTTCATAGGGATACGGGAAGAGCGTTATCGGCCTCAACAGTCCTGCTTTGATTCCCTTGCTTCGCGCCGCTTCTACAGCGCGAAGAGCAATGCGGGCAACCAATCCATAGGCAACAACCAACACTTCTGCATCATCTGTATAAGAACATTCGTACCGTACTTCCTGCTCTGCAATTCTCCTGTATTTATTTTGCAGAGAAATGTTAATCTGTTCCATCTTTTCCGGCTGTATGTGAAGTGATGTAATAATGGTTCGTTCGCGTTCTTTCGGTTTTCCTGTTGTTGCCCACGGCTTCGGAACGCGGTGTTGCTTCGGATCGTATTCCGGAAACTTCACCTTCTCCATCATCTGCCCGAGCGCCCCATCGGCAAGAATCATCACCGGATTGCGATATGTGTCCGCAAGATCGAACGCGTCGTACACGAAATCCGCCATCTCCTGCACACTCGCAGGCGCAAGGACAATCAAGCGGTAATCGCCGTGGCCGCCGCCTTTTGTCGCCTGGAAATAGTCGCCCTGCGATGGTTGGATTGTACCGAGGCCTGGTCCACCACGATTGACATTGACAATGAGACAGGGCAACTCGGCGCACGCGATATAGGAAATCCCCTCCTGCATGAGGCTGATTCCAGGGCTTGATGATGAAGTCATGGCTCTTGCTCCCGCACCAGCCGCACCATACACCATGTTGATTGAGGCAACCTCACTTTCTGCCTGCAGAACCACCATTCCCCGTTTTCGCCCTTCATCAGCGAGATATTCCAGGATTTCCGACTGCGGTGTTATGGGATATCCGAAATAGGCCTGACATCCGGCACGAATCGCCGCTTCGGCGAGTGCCTCGTTCCCTTTCATTAATCGTGTTTCAGACACAGTCAATTCCCTTTCGTATCGGTGAGAAGGTTTGAATCCAAAACGCCATACTTTTTCATACTCAGCAGAGGCCGGACAAAGCCAACAAAAACGGTCAACGTGACAGTACCAAGCAAGACAAACATCATTGCGGGGGGACTATCGGCAACAACCCCGCGAGCTTTCATGATAACTATGAGGGAACCGATCGTAATATCCATGAGCGTTGCAAACACGAGCAACGCCGGCACGAGGAGATAACCAAGCGGACGCTTCTTCCAGAGAAGAATGGAGGCAACGATAAAGCCCGGAAGCACAGTTGACAAATCCAAGACATGAACCGGATTGGTGAGCAGCCCGGTATCCGCCACAGACCGAGGCTCAGCATTGTTCATACCGGCAGGAATGATTTCACTTAGCCACAACACAAGGAACGCTGCTGCCAGTGCAAACAACAACACAGATGCGACACGAGCCGGCAGCAGCCCGGTAAGCCGTCTCGTACACTCCAAAGGATCTGCAGCGGCAATTACTGTGACTACTGCATACAGTGACAGCCCGAGAACAGCGCAGTACACAAGAAAGAGCTGATTGAAATGAACCGCAAAGCAGTAAATGACGTACGTGTAGATTGTGTACAGCATAGTGCCAAACCAGGCAAAGACAGCTGCAGGCATTCCCCTCACTGCACAGATAGCACTCACAAGCATTGCCGGGACAATAACAGCGAGATTTACCATATCCTGTCCGATGGCCTGCGCAGTCCACATCGCCGTTTCGCGGGAATACAGATCATCCAGGAGCAACCCCGTTCCGCTCGCAACAACAATGAGTACTGCAACCGGAACGGTGAAGAACATAATCCTGTTACTATTGGCTTCCCTGGCCATACGAATATCATCCCTGTCAATCAACCGGCCTGTGGATTATCGGAAACAGTCACTGTAATATTCTCAGTGACATTGGTTATCGTCGCCACGGGGACTTTGCTTTTTTTCTTTGTCTCGCGGTACACCGTGATAACGGCATCGGGACAAACAAGGGCGCAGTTCGTACAGCCGGTACAATTATCCCTGATGAGGACAGCATAGTGATACCCCTGTGCATTGATTGCGGGCGAGAGCTGGATACTCTCCTGCGGACATGCATCAATACACAATTCACATCCTTTGCACGTTTCAATATTGAACTTAACGCTTCCACGGACGGCCATGACGTCTCCTACAAGTAGTGTTGTTCTTTTGCAAAGGCTTCCAACTCTTCACGGAACGCGGGATGCGCAATGCTGATCAACAGCTCGACCCGCTGCCGGATTGTTTTGCCGTGAAGATTGACAATGCCATATTCCGTTGCGACAAAATGAACGTCGCCACGCGAAGTTGTCACGCCCGCGCCGTCTGCCAGCCTCGGGCTGAGGCGGGAGATGGTTCCATTTTTTGCGGTTGATGGCAAGGCGATCACCGGCTTGCCTCCATCAGATTTTGCCGCACCGCGGATAAAGTCCACCTGTCCGCCAAAGCCGCTGAAAAATTTGCTGCCAAGGGAATCAGCGCAAACCTGGCCGGTAAGGTCAATCTGGATGGCGGAGTTGATCGCCACCATGCCTTTGTTGCGCGCAATGGTAAACGGATCGTTGGTAAATTGCGTCGGGCGGAACTCCATGATCGGGTTGTTGTCGATAAAATTGAAAAGCCGGTTCGAGCCGAGCACAAACGACGTGACGATCTTGCCCGGGAGCAGCGTTTTCTTTTGATTGGTAATGACGCCGCTTTCCACCAACGGAATAATACCGTCGGACACCATCTCGGAATGGACGCCGAGGTGTCTGCGATCGCCGAGAAATTTTACCACGGCATCGGGGATGCGACCGATCCCGAGTTGCAGCGTTGCTCCGTCCTCAACAAGGCCTGCCACGTTCATACCAAACTGCATCTACACATCCAACTATACCGGAGAATAATCCCCTACAAGTTGCGGAAGCTCCCGCAATGGCGTGTCCACCTCCACACAATAATCTATTTTACTGATATGGATGAAACTGTCGCCAAGTGTCCTCGGCATGTTCGGGTTGACCTGCGCAATGACAATACTGGCAACATCGGTAGCAGCCCGCGTGCATTCCACACCGACACCAAAACTGCAATACCCGTGTTCATCCGGGGGTGATACCTGAATCAAAGCAACATCAAGCCGATACTGACGACCATGCAGAAGTGCGGGGATTTCCGAGAGGAAGATCGGCGTAAAATCAGCACGCCCCTCCCAGACTGCTTGTCGGACGTTCTTGCCGATGAAAAAAGCGTTGTGGCGGAAATGGCCCTGCATCTCGGGTCGCGCATAGGCTGCCTCGCCTACCCCCAAAAGGTGGCACACTTCAACACTGTGTAATTCCGGACTGCGGTCAACCATTGCATTCACAAGTACTTCCGGTACTGCACAACCCGGGTGAATATACACCCGATCACCGGATTGAATGACGGAAACAGCCTCGGCAGCACCGACGAACTTTCTCTCGTATGTACGCTTGATGGATTCTGAAACTCCCTTGTAATGCATATTGCTCCTTTGTATTCAATATTTCACTGCCCGTTTCTGATAAAGTCCAGGGCGGCACCCAGGTCCTTGATAATATCTTCCGGTTTTTCCAAACCGATGGCCAACCGTATTCCTCCGGGATGCAACCCTTTGGCCAGTTGTTCTTCAGGAGGAATTGCGGAGTGGGTCATGGATCCCGGATGCTCGATCAGTGTTCTGATATTCCCGAGGCTCACCGCAAGCGTAATACAGTACGCTTCGCTGGCTATGCGATTGATGCAGCGCTCCGCCCTTCGCAACGCCGCTGAGGGTGAATCCGCTTTGATAACAAAGTAGAGAATCGCACCGGGGGCAAAGTTCCCATCATAGTCCACCATTTGCCGCCGGGCCAGTTCCGCCTGATGAAAATCCGGAAGGCCGGGATAATGCACACATTCAATCTCCGGGCGCGTGGAAAGAAATTCCGCCACCTTCATTGCGGTGTGTTGCATCTGGCGCATACGAATGCCGAGCGATGGGAGCCCCTGCACAAGTACAGGCCACGCGCTTTTTGAAGAAAGCACACCGCCGAAGTCCTTGCGATACAACATCAGAGGGTCGTAACTCCACCGCGGCCCCACAACCACACCGCCAATATCCGTTCCGAAACCTCCAATTGCTTTTGTCAACGAGTGGACAACGAAATCTATTCCGAGGGAGATGGGGCGCTGGCAAAACGGGGTCGCAAACGTGCTGTCAACAACCGTAGAGATCCGCTCTTCGCTTGAACGCTTCGCGTTCACCGTGGCTGCAATGTGCGCAATGGCTTTCAGGTCAACCAAACGAAGAGTAGGATTCACCGGTGACTCCATGTACAACACACGTGTATCCTTCGTTATGGCGCGCCGCACTTCCTCAGGACGGGAAAAATCAACAAACCTGGTTGTGATCTTCAAACGGGGAAACCAGTTGGTCATGAGCGAGTAGGTACAACCATAGAGAGTCTTGTGTGCAAGAATCTCACTCCCCGATCCGGTAAGTATTCCCAATACACCTGATACGGCAGCCATGCCGCTTGCGAACGAAACAGCGATGTCTCCCTGCTCGGCATAGGCGAGGTTTTCTTCGAGCATATCCTTATTCGGTTCGCCAAGCCGGTCATAAATGTATATCGGAGCTTTGCTCTTCACACGCACTTCCTCACTTGCATGGGCGAACTCGGTAAACCCCTGCGCTCCGCGTTGCGCCGTGTCCAGTCTGAAGGTTGCCGATGAAGAGATGGGCGGAAGAAGATGATGACTGTAATCCCACCGGGGGTCATCTGACTGACCATAAATGAGGTGGGCTTCAACCGAATAACCATCTCGCTTTTCAGTACTCTCTGTCTTGGGATGTACTACATCTGTTTCCATGGTTGCAGTCTCCAATAGCTATTCCTGACCCGCCTTGATTCCAACCCGTTTTGTCCGCAACCGCCATATTCTCAAACGGTTGCCGTAATTCTGGAGTTCAAGATGCGTGCCATTGGGGACTGCCCGAAAATGGGTGAAATCGCACTGAAAAAAGAAGTCTTGGGGGTTTTGAGGAGGGAAAACTAAGAATATTCTAACATATGGGAATGGCTTTGCATCAACAAGAAAGCCCTTCCCCGGTACTGGACGCGGAAATACATTGTCCTAACAAATTCTCGGCAATTGTTCTCCTGCAAGCATGTCGATGATTCTTCTTCCTCCCGTCGCGGTATTCAAAACAACATCCCCTGAATGGGATTCTGTTACATAACCGATGCGGGCGGTATTCTTCCCAAGTGGATGCCGATGCAAGATCTCCACTATTGCGTCCGCCTTGTGTTGATCAACGATCAGCAGCATCTTCCCTTCGTTGGGAAGATAGAGCGGGTCGAATCCGAGCAGTTCGCACGCCGCCCTCACGCTATCACTCACCGGCATTGCACACTCATCCAACTCCATGCCGATACCTGACTGTTCCGCAATTTCGTTCAGCGTTGTTGCAACTCCGCCGCGAGTGGGATCGCGAAGGACATGAATGAATGGCGCAACGGGCGCAAGCAGATCCAACAATGCATTGAGCGGCGCACAATCAGAACTGACGCCGGGCGCGACAAAAGATCCGAGGCGTCCCGAAAGAACAGCGATTCCATGCTCTCCTATTGTTCCATTAATCAGAATGGCGTCTCTACTCTTTGCATTTGCTCCCGAAAGAGCAAACCTCTGATCAACAATTCCAATGCCCGTTGTCGTAATAAACAACTTGTCCGCATTCCCCCTGGCAACCACCTTTGTATCGCCTGTAATGATTTCCACGTTTGCTGTCCGGGCGGTAACGGCGATTGAATCAACAACACGATCAAGGTCGGTAACAGGAAATCCCTCCTCGATTATTACCGCCAAGCTCAGACATACTGGCCGCGCACCAACCATGCAGAGATCGTTTACCGTTCCGCACACAGCAAGCTTGCCTATATCGCCACCCGGAAAGAACAACGGGTCAACAACGAAGGAGTCTGTTGAAATCGCACATCGTGTTCGGCCGGCATCAAACAGCGCTGCGTCATCAGGTTGATGGGGTTTCTGATTCTGAAAGCGGGAAAGAAACGTTTCTTTAATGAGTGTATGGGAGAGGATCCCGCCACTGCCATGCCCAAGAAGTATTGTTCCATTATTCTTCATGACACCACCCGGATTTTACTCGCCGCGTGAAGCACCTCTGAACCTGACGAATCGTTCTTTGTTTGTTCGCCTGAGTACTTGAACCATGCCGCGCATGTTCCTTCGCCCGAGACCATACAAGCGCCAAGAGGACTCGCAGGAGTACATGCAGTGCCAAACAACTTACATTCGGGCGGGTCCTTAATACCTTGAATAATACTACCGCAGATACAGCCTTTCGGTTCACGGGGAGGCTCGGGTGCTGCCTGAATCATAAGAGACGCATCACGGTGCGAGTATTGCTTTCTGATATTACAGCCGCTTGATGGAAGCATTCCCATGCCGCGCCATTCAGTGTCTGTCAGCTCAAACACCTCATCCAGCAAATGCTTTGCTATTGTGTTTCCTTCCGGCCTGACGACGCGATCATATTGCACCTGAAGGCTGGGAACACCTGAATTGATTTGCTCCACCAACATGAGTATGCCCTGAAGTACGTCGAAAGGTTCAAAGCCGGTAATTACACATGCCTTATGAAAGTCCCGCGGCAAGAAGTCATACGCTTCAGACCCGATAATCGCGCTGACATGTGCCGGACAAATAAAACCATCCACCTCAATCTTTCCGCACGATAATTGCCGGAGTGCAGGTGGAATGGCTTTGTGAGCTGATAGAACGAGGAAGTTTTCTGTTCCGGACTTTTCCGCTTCGATGATTGACGCTGCAACAGTTGGTGCTGTTGTTTCAAACCCGACCCCAAGAAACACTACCTGACGCTTCTTATGTTGCTGTGCGAGAGTCACAGCCTCAAGTGCGGAAGACACCACCCGCACATCAGCACCTGTCGCCCTCTCTTTTTCAAGCGAAGAGCTTGAACCCGGGACCCTGAGCATATCGCCGAAGGTTGCAATTACGGTACCAGGAATTCGTGCGATTGCAACCGCCCTGTCAATAAAACTCACTGGCGTTACACATACGGGACAGCCCGGTCCGGACAGAAGACGGATGTTAGCCGGCAGCAGCCGCTTGATACCATGCCTATGTATGGACATGGTGTGCGTTCCACATACCTCCATCAGCGTGATACCGCTGTCCTGTTTCACCGCCGCCGCAACGGCAAACGCAAGCACCTGACATGATGCTCTGTCCCTGAATTCATCTACGTAACGGAGCATGGTTCTTTCTCTTCAGCGCTTGGTTCGAGAAGTTGTTTTGACTGCATTGCAACTGAGGCCGCCACCACAGCCTGTCCAAACGACAACCCCGCATCTCCTGCAGGAATACATTGAGAAGAGAAAACAGTAAACCCAACCAGCTCCAGACGCGAGCGGAGTCCGCAACGAAGGTAAGCTTTTTGGTAACACCCTCCGCCAAAGGCTATGGTTTTGATATTTGTTTCCTCTGCAATAGTCTTTGCTACGCCGGCATAAATATCAATGAGCCCATTATGAAATTTTCTGCTGCACAGTGCAACATCAACGTGGCGGAGACAATCATCAATAAGTTCCTTCACCATCAGTGTTGGATCAATGACGATCCCCTTTTCGCTTCGGTGCAATGCAAACACATAGCACGGTTGCTCCGGGCTCCATTTTCCCTGCACCATCTGTTCCAGTGACATTGCAGCCTCACCTTCGTACCTGGCGTACTCTGCTACGCCCAGTATGGCTGCCACTGCATCGAACAACCTCCCGCAGCTTGATGCCAATGGTACATTGATACCTGTTTCTATCAGCGCCGTCATCCCATCGAGCTCCGGCCATTTCCGACGGGTGATGATGTTCAGGTCAAGGTCATACATTTTCCTGCCGAAAACACGATAGCACAAACTCAAAGCCATACGCCACGGTTCAAGAATGGCACGGATACCTCCCGGAAGCGGAAGCGGCTGCAGCCAGCCCGCTCTGCGAAACGTGTGCCGTTCTGAAACAAGTACCTCTCCCCCCCACATGCTGCCATCTGATCCGTATCCTGTCCCATCCAATGCAATACCTATGACAGGAGAATCGATCCCGTATTCACCAACACAGCTTGCAATGTGCGCGTGATGATGTTGTACCGGTACGGGCTTCGCCTGCCATTTCTTTGCCATCTGGATGGCATTTTTTGTACTCACATAGTCCGGATGCACATCATGCGCAATATATTCAGGCGGGCCTCCCATCCAATCCTCCATAAGAGCAACCGTCCGGCGGAATGCC
>CAZWIN010000110.1:3028-8443 GCA_964633855.1 uncultured Chitinophagales bacterium | reverse complement strand
GTGGCGCTGATGGTCAGGTTTCCTGCCACGCCAACTGTTCCGCTTGATGGCAAAGTCACGTTTGTGGTTGTATGTGCTCCATCCACAATCAGGTTGCCGTAGTTTTCAGCACTCACTGTCTGGGCTCCGGTTCCGGCGTAATTCACCGTGCTTGAAGTCCCGAAGGATTTTGTCCCGAAGCCCGTTGCCATCCCCGAACTGCCTGTGAGTTTAAAGGTGGCTCCGTTCGCAACTTCGAAGGTCCTGCTTGCGTTACCGACAATGGCAAAACCTCCGTTGTCCAGAGCCCCGCTTTGAATCCGCAGGTTACCTGTGACATTGCTGGCGGAGACTGCTGCCCCAAGTGTTGCACCGGCTACATTTGTATTGTTGAGGTGAAGGTTGTTGTACGTGATTGCCGAGCCAAGCCTGACCGTCTGGCCTGATGCGCTCCCATTGTAATTTACAATACTGCCTGATGAGCCCGGGGTGAGTGTTCCTGTATTATTGGTAAGTGTCATGGCGCCGGCGAGATTCAACGTTCCCGTGCCACCGCCCGTGCTCAGGTCAACAACAGCAGTTTGTGCCGTGCTTGATGATGAATTGTACACCAGGTTTCCGGTAATAGAGAGGGATCCCGTTGTAATAACTATCCTTGAGACTCTTGTTGTTGTGGTATTGCTTCCGCCAAGGTTCACGTTACCGGAAACACTGGATGATCCTTGATTAATGTTCCATGCAGTCGTAACACTTGCCGTTGGCTGGTTAATGGTTACGTTGCCGTTGACAGTAAGGGCGCTGGTTCCTCCATGAGTGAACGAACTTGCTGTCGAGCTTGCCACAAACGTGAGGCCTGCGCTTGAATTACTGTTGTTCATGGTGATGCTTGCACCCGAACCGACGGAGAGAATAGGGAATGTTGTGCCCGCGGTTCCACCAATGGTTTTTGCCGCGCCGCTCAATGTCATGGTGTTTGCATCAGCGTTCAGGGTGCCGCCATTGTTTGTCCAGTTCCCCGCAACAGTCACATTCCCGTTGATTGTCACAGCTGAGCCTGAATTCAGCGTGACATTACCGAAGGTCAATGCCGTTGTCGGGGTAACTGTTGAGGTCCCGGTGAATGCGCTGTTGCTTGTCGCGTTCAAGGTCAGTCCGCCGGATGCAGAGACAGTCAGGTTGCCGCCGAAATTCAGGTTTGCTCCTGCAGCAGTGGTAAAGATCGGTGTTGCTGATCCACCCGAGGCAAAAGAATACGCTCCGTTAAAGTTCATGGTACCGGCGCCGACAAACACGAGTGTACCTTCATTGTGCGTCAGGGATGAACCGAACGTCAGCGTGCCGGTGTCCACAGAAATTTTGGCAACAGCGGAGCTTGTCCCTGTGCTGATGGTAGTAACCCCGTTAACATTCAGCGATCCGGAAGTGACAATCACCTGGGCAACCTGTGTGCTGGTCCCGAGTGTTCCACCGACAAACAGGGTTCCGCCGACAGTAGCGCTTCCGGCATTGATATTCCATCCGGCGATGACACTTGCTGTAGGCTGATTCACCGTAGCATTTCCTGTAACAGAAAGAGAGGTGGAACCGCTATGCGTCAGCGAACTTGCTGTTGAACCCGCGGTGAAATTCAATGTGGAGCAACTGGTATTGGTGTTTAGTGTGGTTGATGCGCCTGCGGCAATCGTCAAAGTTGGAAACGTCGTACTCGTGGTGCCGCCGATTGTTTTCGCTGCCCCTGTAAAGGTTACGTTACTTGTTCCACCTGCGAACCCCCCGTTGTTCGTCCAGTTGCCCGCAACAGAAAGGTTAAAGTTGTTGGCCGTGAGTGTTCCCTGATTGATCAGCAAATTCCCGCTGATTGTCTTTGCCGCATCTAGTGTAAGTCCGGCGGGATTGTCAACGGTGAGATTGCTAACCGTTGCTGGAAGCCCGTTTCCTGTTACCTGCGCTGAAGTTCCGTTGTATGTGTAGCTGGCACCAGTGCTGAAGCTGCGGCTTGTTGTTTGAATGTTACCCGTTGCACCGGATGATGTGATACCGCTTGGAGAGCCAATGCCCAGTGTCGCGCCGCTTGAGAGGGTGAACGTTCCTGCACTCGTCAGTACGCTCGTTCCCATGTTCAGTGTTGAGCCGCTATTCACCGTGAAGTTGATGGTGTTAGATACAGTACCACCCGACGTGTAGGTTTGTGCACCGGCTTTGGCGAATCGTATCAATGGCACAGAACTGCCGGTCTCGGTAAGTGTTCCCCCGGTATGAGAGAAGTCACCACTGACATTCAGCGTAACACCTCCCGAGCTAGCAGAGAGTGTCATTGTACCGCCCGACAAGCTGAAATTTCCTGCGAGGTTAATATTCGGTGTTCCAGTGCTTCCTGTAACAATCAGATTTCCTGCATTCATCGCAAAGTTGCCGCCGATGGTTATTGTCGGCGAAGAAGTGCTGACGAGTTGGAGTGTGCCCGTTCCGGTGGTTGTCACGCTGAAACTTCCGGTCATGTTGGCAAGTCCGCCGCCAAGATTGATCAATCCGGTCATTGAAGGTGTATTCCAGATGAAGTTTCCAAACGTCTGACCTATACCGGTGGGAGCGGTCGTGTTTGAAGTGTAACCAATGATTTCAACTGTTGAGGTAGCGTTCCATGTTGCAGTGGGAATAGTTCCTGACGTTGTCGTAAAGTTGTGCTGATAAAGCCCACCTGCGTTGAATGCAATTGCACCGTTATTGGTGATGGTACCTGCATGAGTAAATGTTCCAGCGACAGTAAGATCGGTCCCAGTGCCGTTGTTGATGGTAAGTGTGATGCCGGAATTCAGGATGACCTGCCCGCCAGCATTGACAACCGCTTGATCTACGGTGACGTTCGCCGTGATGGTAACAACGTGTCCGGTTTGAATTGTTATCGCACCGTCGGCACTTGTTGGAGTGGCGGCAGCGGCCACCCAGCTTGTTCCATTAAATCTCTCCCATGTCGCTATGCTGTTCCAGTTTCCTGTTGCAGCGCTTCTGTAGTCACCGGTAGCTTGTCCCCAAGCCGCTCCGAGACTTGCAAACATGAGCATGATGAGTGTGTAAACCGAATGCAGAGAGATCTTCATGGTACTTTCTCAGTATTATATAACGTGATAAAGTCGAACGTGAATCAGTATTGTGTCAAAGAAAAGCTACAGCTCTATCTGTGACACGGTTGTACTCAAATTTTATGCTTAAAGAAACTGCAGGACATAATTGTTGATTGCGTGTTATATATAGGCAAAACATCCCAAGATGGATGTGACGCACGCCATCTATTCAATGTGTGTAAAAAATATACATACTCAAAATTAGCTTGTTTTGGTCATATTTTGTTTTTTTGACAGAACATGAAAACTATCATCGTATAAAAAGCCAAAGCCCAACAGATTCTAATCTATCAGGCTAGGTTTCAAGGTATTCAACTTGGATCTTTAAGCCACCCTCGGCTTGGGAATCGGAATGATAAACCTTCCGCCTCTCCTGCGATATTCCTCCTGTTGCTTCATTATTTCTTCAGCAAAGTTCCATGCCAGAATGAGAAGGTAGTCCGGCATTGTTTCAAGAATTTTTGAAGGAGGAACAATGGGAAGTTTGTTCCCGCCCATGTATCTTCCGTGTTTGAATTTGTTCAGATCGGCGACATAATCCACCAGGGATCTGTCAATACCAACGTAGGCAAGCATCGTTGTTGCTTTTGCTGCCGCGCCGTATGCGGCAATCTTTTTCCCTTCACTCTTGAGTTCCTGCAAAAGAGGGAGGAGGGAATCCTTAACCTCTTGAACGTTCCGCGCGAAATCCCTGTAATAATCCATGCGGTCAACTTTCCGTTCAACTTCATTCTTCATCATGGATTTGACCGTATCACGGACATTCTCTTTTGGCTCGACAAACAACCTCAATGACCCGCCGTGGATTGCGACATGCTTTACGTCATTGAGATATAATCCGTGTCTTCTGAACAAGCTGTCGAGGGCTGTAACGGAAAAGTAGCAGAGGTGTTGATGATAGATGGTGTCGAACTCACAATGATCAACCAGGTCAACAACGTACGGACATTCGATAACTGCAACGCCGTCATCCTTGAGAAGAATGCGGATACCTTCAACGAAGCCGTTCAGGTCCGGTACGTGAGCGAGCACGTTATTGGCAAGAAACACATCCGCCCGCTTGCCTTCGTTGTCGCGAAGTTGTTTAGCAAGGTCTTTGGTAAAGAAAGTGTTCAATGTTGGCACGCCGGAGTCTATTGCCGCTTTCGCCGGCCCTTGAGCCGGGTCTATACCGAGTACAGCGATCCCACGTTCAACGAAATTCCTCAGCATATAGCCGTCGTTGCTTGCAGCTTCCACGACGAGGGCATGCCCGTTCAGTTTTCTTGACTCGATGATATGTCTGGCGCTTCCGCCGAAGTGCTCGAGAAGCTGCTTTGACACGGATGAGAAATACGGGTATTCATCGCGAAAGAGAATATCAGGTGATACACTTACCGTGATTTGTGCCAATGAACATTTTGGACAAAATGCAAGATCAAGCGGCGCGAATAACTCGGGCTTGTCCAGTTGATCCTGTCTCATCAGGCGATCGGCAAGAGGCGTTTCGCCGAATGAAAGTATGAGCTCAAGTGATTCATTGCCGCATGAACGGCAGGGAACAGCGATAGTACTCACTCTAGTGTATCCTCCGGATGAATATTCAATGTTATACTGATGCCGCAGCCTTAATGCGCCATCGCAATGAATCGTCTATACGGCCGTTGTTTATAAGCATCTTGATGTGGTCAATGCGTTTATATCTCGGACCCTCGAAGTCTTCCAGTTTCAGTCCGACTTTTCGGTATGCATCGAGCAATTCCTGGGCGCCCTTCCGTGCGTTCCATACCGGTTTGAATTCCGGCAATGTCTTCATAATCTTGGTTGCATCTACGCGATAGCAACGCTTGTCCGGCCCTGCATCCTTTGCATACTCAATACGGCACCCCGGCACGGTTTCCTGAACAATGTCCGCGAGTTCACGGATTCTGTAATTATCCTCATTGCGTGCCACGTTGAATGCCTCGTTGTGGACGAGATTCAGCGGTGCATGCAGGACGGCGAGAAACGCCCGCGAAATATCTTCAATGTGGACTATCGGCCTCCATGGCGTTCCATCGCTTTTGATATACACTTGTCCTGTGGTGTATGCCCAAGCGACAAGGTTATTCAACACCAGGTCGAAGCGAAGCCTCGGAGAAACTCCGAATGCAGTAGCATTTCTGAGGAATGTCGGGCTGAAGCCGGAACCGGCCAGCTTTGTCACATCCTGTTCAACCCGTACTTTGGAAATTCCGTAAGGCGTTACAGGGTTGAAAGCCGAGTGTTCATTCAGGAGGTCTTCCCCGCCGGCTCCGTAGTTGCTGCAGGAGGAGGAGAAAATGAATCGTTGAAC
>CAZWIN010000110.1:0-3018 GCA_964633855.1 uncultured Chitinophagales bacterium | reverse complement strand
TGGTTGATTTCGTAGGTTAAATTCGGATTCAGGTCGCCGAGCGGGTCATTGGAAAGGCCGGCAAGATGAAGCACGGCGTCAAATCCTTCCAAGTCGGAAGCGACAACATCACGAATATCTTTCGTAATCTCCGGTATTTCAACGAGGTTATCGCCGAATGTGGATGCACGGTAGAGGTCGCTATCAAGGCCGACAACGTCGTGGCCCTTGCTGAGCAACATCGGTGCGAGTACGGTTCCAATGTATCCTTTGTGTCCGGTCAACAAAACACGCATGTTATTCCCTCCAAATTTTCCAGGGTGCCTCCCCGGATTGCCATAGTTCTTCAAGAAGTTTTTTGTCTCGTAACGTATCCATGCACTGCCAGAAGGACGTATGGCGATATGCCATCAACTGACCTTCAGCGGCGAGGCGCTCAAGAGGTTTGTGTTCCCATTGAGTTGCATCGCCATCGATGTAATCAAATATTTGTGGTTCAAGGACAAAGAATGCGCCGTTGATCCAGCCTTCACCAATCTGAGGTTTCTCAGAGAATTGGGAAATCATATCGCCGTCAAACACCAGATGTCCGAAGCGCGCGGGGGGGCGGACGGCAGTCATCGTTGCTAGCTTTCCGTGTGACCGGTGGAATGCGAGAAGTTTGTTCAAGTCAACATCTGAAACGCCGTCTCCCCATGTCAGCATAAAAGTTTCATTGCCGATGTATGGGGCCAGACGCTTGATTCTCCCGCCAGTAAGTGTTGCGACACCTGTATCAACGAGGTGGACTGTCCAGTCAGGCAACTCGCCGCCATGCGCATCAACCTTGCCAGAGCGAAGTTGCACGGTCAGGTTATTGTTCAGTGAGCAATAATCAACCATATACTTCTTTATGACCTCACCCTTGTATCCCAATGCGATGGTGAAATCCTTGTGTCCGTAATGGTAATAATGCTTCATAATATGCCAGAGAATCGGCCTTCCGCCGATCTCCACCATAGGCTTCGGTTTGATTTCAGTTTCTTCCGCCAAACGGGAACCAACACCGCCAGCGAGAATGGCAACCTTCATGAGTATTCTCCGGGATAGAGCTTATTATCTAACGATTTTAGAGCAGACTGAATGGTCCGAAAACGGCGGCTGGAGGTAGGCTTTCTGATCGCCTCTGCACAGGATAACCAAGCCCGTCGGTATAAAAGTAAGATTTTTTCCATTCAAATGCTTTCTTGGCGTATTTTTTCAGCGAAGCAGGCTTCAACTCAAATGCCAAAGCCACAGTTGTTGATAGTCTTGAAAAGAGCGCTAATTCCTTCTAATTTCAGTGGCTTATAGGAAATTGCTTCCTCCTGCCATTAACTTTTTGCAGTAATAACGACAGCCTGCAAGTAATAATACCACTTAATATCTCTGCTCTTGGGCCTGTTATCTGATCAGAAGGAGTTTCCGTGTTTGACTGCTGCTTCGGTTTCCATCTGATAGCCTTGTTTCGAGTCGCGAGAAGTACGTTCCACTCGCAACCTGTACTCCGTTCTTGTCCCTGCCGTTCCAGGTAACACTGAAATCACCTGCGTGATATCTTCCCTCCACAAGTACGGCCACTTCCTCTCCAAGCACATTGTAGATTCTCAATGAAAGATCCATCTCCCGCGCCAACGAGAATGAGAGAGAAGTGCTCGGGTTAAATGGATTCGGATAATTTTGCATCAGTGAGAACTCACTCTGCACAGATTCATCAACTCCGGCAACCGGGACAGTAATGAAGTGTTTGACAGTTCCCAGCCAGTATTGCAGTACCTCAATGTGCGCGCCGTTGTAAAGATCACGATCCGCTTGCAGTAATGCCTGAGCGTTGTCAGCTGCTGTTGTACCTGAACCGAGATAGTATATGCTCTTTAAGACCAGACGGTCGGTAACTTCCTTGCCAAGAGCATCCCAGATACCGATTAACGCAGCAGACCAGATTTGTCCGGCACTGTGGATTGGCAGGCTGCCAAACGGATAAACACGCGTATCGTTTGTTATTCTTCCTGACCAGAAGGGATTGTGCCCGTCCCAATCGAACAACCAGTTGTAATGATAATCGACAGCATTCCATTGGCCGAGAGACCGTGAATATGAAGCAGCCCAATAGTCGCCAAAACCTTCACCCAATGCACCACACTCGCCGCCTCCCCAGTTCGGGATGATGTTATACTGTATGGCGTGGCCATACTCATGCAAAATCACATCAGCATCTTCGGCATCATCAACACCACCCTCTCCCCAGGCTATCCAATTTCCGGAGGGGCTGTAATGGGAATTATCCTGCCCTTGATATCCGTGCGGGTCGAGCCGTATTTGTGATAGAGAGGGGATAGTAAAGCCAAGGCTTGTAATGTATTGATAAGACCTGCTCACATGGAAGTAGGCGTTGACAGCTTCAAAAGCCTGCTGATTCCGGGTGAATAAGAAGCCCTCGGGATTGGCGGCTGTATATTCGGGATCAGCCGGCGACTCGATATCCATGACTCTGCAGAAAGGACCTTTCAGTTTGTACACACCGTCTTCATATGAAATGGAGTCCAGTACAGCAAGTGTACGGTAATAATTCAGGGAATCCGTGTCAGCATCATCGCCATCAACGAATCCTTGAGTGTTGTACATCTTCTTTGCACTGCTCAACGGATCGGATGTGTACACATAACCCCGGCCCTGAACATACATTGAGAATTGATCTTCACAGTGCAGTAATGTGCCTGCCTGAGCATCAATGAAGGCCTGCCAGTCTGCCGGAGGATTCTCGCGCGTCATTGTTATGCGGTAGGCGAGGTGCCATGAATGATCAGGTGCTTGATAGACAACCAACGATGCAGCATCTTCTTTTCCTATTGGCATTCCGATGATGTGGAGCGCTGACTTCGCCAGGATGATTGCCTCCGATTGAGTAACAGTAGGAACAACCGACTGGAGTGATATACCGGCTTTATGATTATTTACCACCATTCCTACTTCGTTCAGATCGTTCAAGCTGACCACCACATCACCGCGATACACCGGGGT
>CAZWIN010000109.1:7195-8470 GCA_964633855.1 uncultured Chitinophagales bacterium | reverse complement strand
TTCGTCAGTGCAAGCGGGCGGAAGAGTTTTCCTTCCTGTCCTTCAAGCAAAAATACCGGCAGAAATGAGACAACCATGATCGCGACCGAATAAAAAATTGCCGGCCCGACCTGTTTGGCAGAACGGATGGAAATCTCGACATAATCCTGACTCGTCAACTCTCCTTTTTCTTCCTGTGCATGCGCAACATTCCGGTACGCGTTCTCCACAAGAACGATGGATGCATCAACGATCACCCCAATCGCAATGGCAATCCCGCCAAGAGACATGATATTGGACGTGATGCCGAAGAGCTTCATTAAAATGAATGCGATCAGCACTGCAACGGGGATTTCAATAATCACGCGGAGAACACTGCGGACATGAAGCAAGAAGAGGAGCACGACCAAGCCTACGACAGCAGCTTCTTCAATGAGCGCCTTCTTGAGCGTTCCTACTGCAGCCATGATCAATGTGCTGCGGTCATAGGATGTTTTGATTTCGACACCTTTTGGCAAGCCTGTGGAAATCTCGGCAATTCTTTGCTTCACACGATCTATGACGTCCTTTGCGTTTTCCCCATAACGCATCACCACAATCCCGCCAACGACCTGACCTCTCCCCTCCTTCTCCAGCGATCCCCGCCGGATGTCGCCTCCAAATTGTACTTTCCCTATGTTGTGTACGAATACGGGTGTTCCGTTACTACCTGCACCGACAATGATGTTTTCCACATCACGGGCGGACTGTATATATCCCTGTCCGCGGACAAAATACTCCGCATCGGAGACTTCAATAATTTTTCCACCGACATCGTTGTTGGAGCGCATTACTCCATTCATGACATCCGCAAACGTAACGTTGTATGCCTTCATCTTGTCCGGGTCTACATCCACCTGATACTGCCGGACGAACCCACCGACGGAGGCTACCTCCGCCACACCCTCAACGCCCTGAAGATTGAGTTTGACATACCAATCCTGAATTGAGCGGAGTGTTCCCAGATCGTAATCACCCTCAACGGTGTACCAGAACACATGTCCAACCCCTGTGCCATCAGGGCCGAGCTGAACTTTGGCACCCTGAGGCAAACCAGATTGTATCGTAGAGAGTTTTTCCAGCACCCGGCTCCGCGCCCAATACAAGTCTGTAGATTCATTAAAGATAATGTAGATGAATGACATGCCGAACATGGACTGTGCTCTTATCGCATGAACTTCGGGAACGCCCTGCAATGCAGTCACTAAAGGAAATGTGACCTGGTCTTCGACAAGTTTTGGCGCGCGTCCCATCCAT
>CAZWIN010000109.1:0-7185 GCA_964633855.1 uncultured Chitinophagales bacterium | reverse complement strand
GAACATGGATGTACCACGAACATATTTAATCTGAGGCAAGGCTTGAAGATTGGTAACCAGCGGATAGGTAACCTGATCTTCCATGATCTGCGGGCTTCGTCCCATCCATTCTGTAAATACAATAACTTGATTCTCCGACAGGTCGGGGATGGCATCAAGAGATGTGTGGGCAACCGCCCAGATACCCCAGCCGATGATGGCCAGATAGGCAAGAATTACTATAAACTTATTGCGAGCTGAATACTCAATTATTTTTTCTATCATACAACCCTCTTCACAGGAAGATGTATTTGATGATGCATTGTGCTTCGCCAGAAGCTTCGTTCATGCAGCCCTTATTTTTCCACAACCAGTTTGCCCCTCACCATCCCCATTCCGCAGGAGAAGGGTATCTCTCCAGTGTCGCTTGGAGTAAGCACAATCGTCGTTGTCTCACGCGCTGGAAGGCGCCGCCGGATTCCGAGGCTCTCAAACACCACTTCGTTCGTACAATCTGCGTCTTCATCACGGTAGAAATGCAGCGTCACAGGCTCACCGGCCTTCACGTGGATGATTTCGGGAGTGTATCTCCCTTTGACCAGAATTCCAACTTCATTCTGCAAGGTATGCGTCTCTTTCCGCCCGAAATACTCTGAGGGCCGCGCAAAAGGTTCTTTGACTGCTGCGCTCGCTGCGGAAGATCGTTCTGCATGACCCGCAGCGTCCGGCTGCTGAAGCATACTCTCTGAATCAATCAGGAAGCCGCCCGTCTCTGTAACCAAGTTCCCTTCTTTCAACCCGTCGATGATTTCCACGTATGTTTCTGTTGTCACCCCGGGGACGATGTCCCTTGGTTCGAAGGTATTCGGCTCCACTTCCACCCAGACAATATTCCGTTTCCCGGTTGACATAACGGAAGAAGCCGGAACGACAAGCGTATTCACGGAAGGAACGGCAATAGAAGCCCTGACGTACATGTTTGGTTTCAGCTTCCCCGCTTGGTTGTCAAATTCCGTTCTTACCCGAACCGTTCTGGTATCTGCGTTCATCACCGGATCAACAAATGTCACCTCGCCGGCAAACGATTCATCAGGATACGCCTCTGATGTCACCTGCACCTGTTGACCTTTTTTTACAAAGCGGATGTCCTTCTCGTATACATCAAGATAAATCCATACGGTTGAGAGGTCGGCAACATCATAAATATCCTCCCCCATGGCGGCATAATGCTGTGGGTCAACATTCTTTTTCAGGACGGTCCCGCCGATCGGCGAAAGCATAGTGATGGTGCGGCTGATCTGACGTGTTTCATCCAGTCGTCTTACCTGTTCCTCGGTAAATCCCCAACGAAGAAGTTTCTGACGCGCTTCTCTGTGAAGGTCCATTGCACCGGATTTGACACCTTCCGGCGCCGACTTCAACTGCTCCTGTGAATCAAGCGTCAGTACATACTCCTGCTGTGCCGAAATAGCCTCGGGGCTGTACACATCAGCCACGGCATCTCCCTTGCGGACCTGCTGTCCGGTATATGTCAGATACAATTTCTCCAGACGCCCGGGAAATCGCATGCTGATATGCAGATAGTTTGGCTCGGCGAAATCAACAACTCCAACCGCACTGAGATTCCTTTTCAATGTCTTTCGCTCGACCCTCGCGGTGGTAACATTGGCCATCACTCGTTGGGCTGCGGAAAGGCTGACCTGCTTCAGGCCGGCCAGGTCTTCATTTGCATCTGCCCGCTGCGAAATTTTTTTGACGAGCACCATACCGCACACAGGGCAAGCACCGGGTTTATCCTTACGCACAGAAGGATGCATAGGGCAGGTGTAGTAATCAGACGACTCAGCCTGTTGTTCACCAGTAGAATGTTGTACTGCCTCCTGTCCTGTACTATTATTAAAAAATACCACGCCTGCCGCCCCAACAAAAAGGGCGGTCATCGCAATACCGATTATCTTGTTCCTTGTCATTGCTCATTCCTTTCAATCGAAACGATCTCTTTTACACCAACCTCACGTTCCAGTTCGGCAACTGTTTGCTCGAACTGCGTACGCGACATGAGGGATTCACTGGAAAGCTCCGCAAACACCCTGTATGCATCAATCACCATCAAAAAATCCGTGTTGCCGTTCTGATATGCCGTAAGGCTTGCATTCAGCGACTGTCTTGCCTGGGGAAGAATGGCCGTCCGATACATATCAAACCGGCGCTTTGCAGATTCTGCTTTGAAATAGAGATCCCTGACGTTCGACAGTACCATCGCACGCGAAGCGCGCAACGTAGCCCGTGATGCGTCAACATCTGCAGAGGCCTCCTCCACTTTCGAGGCTGCCCTGCCGATGGTCCAGGGTGCAAAGGGGAGTGTTATTCCGGCGCTGACACTCCAACCTCTGAAATCGCCGACGGGAACGGTGACATACTCTACGCCAATTCTGAAGTCGGGCAGGTATTCGTTCTTCGCCAGCGAAAGCATTGAGCGGTTTTCCTCCACCGTCAAGGAATCGTGCATCAACATCGGCCTTGACCGCAACGCCTGCCGCTCGATAGACTCGATTGCAATCCTCCATTCAACCGAATCAGACAACACCACAATCCCCAGCGTATCTCCATGCTGACGATTGAGCAGAGCAACAAGCATAGCCTGTGCGCTCTTTTCCTGTTGATGAAGAACTGACCCCTGATTCTCTATGCTCGAAAGCTCGACATTGGCTTTCAACACATCCTGAAGCGAGGCATCGCCGACTCCGAATTTCGTCTTTGCGATGGCAACAAACTGGCGCATCAAACGGGCGTTCTCTTTGTTCAAGGCTATGGACTGCTGGAGAAACCAGAGTTCATAGTACACGGATTTGAGTTTTGCAATAACCTCAAGTTCCTTTTCGCGAGAATTGTGGTGAGCATGTTCAGCGTTGAACGCCGCAATTTCTGATTCGGAGGAAAGCTTGGAAGGGAAACGCACCGTCTGCATGAACCCGATCTTTTGCATTTCAGACTGGCTCCATCGAAACCCCGGCATCTCCTCCCGCATATATGTCAGCTCGGGGTTATCCAGCAACCCGGACTGTGCCGACTTTGCGTGAGCAGCATCTGCCTTGCGGCGCGCCGCATGAATTTCGGGATTATTCTGAAGCGCTTCGTCAATAAGCTGGCGCAGATCAACGACAGGTGTGCCCGGCATTTTCTGCTGGCCGAACAGGCCTCCCGGAACAATCACAATGAGCGCTAACAACGGGAAAAGCTTCATACGTCAACCTCATACTATAAGCCTGAGAGAATAGATGAACCCCCGCCCGGATGAGGCAGAATGCCACACTCATCCGCCAGCGAATGGTAAACCACTCACATCTTACTGTACGGGTTGGTTAAATCAGGAGGGAAGAAACCCGAATGGGAATATCGATAACGGTCGGCGGTGCAGACGAAGCGAAAACAATGCCGGAAGAAATTACAGGCGTATCGTTCAGTGTCGGTGTGCTGAAAATAAATTCCACTTGCTCAACTGGCGCCTGCACCGATAATTTTACGGGCACAAACGCGTTGGTGTTTCTTTCGGCGGCAAGCACGGTGTTGCAGCAGGAATAATTATTGTGTGTCGTCAGTATCAATGACCCCGGGTCTTCATTCACGCGGCAGCACGCCATAGCCGATCCGTATTTCAACATCGGGCACGACGCAATCACAACTGGCAGGCCGATATTAAACAGGCTGAATACAAGCACCAGGGTGAGAATGGTGCGGCGATATTGAAGGAGGCGTATCATTGTTCTGTTGTATTAAAGATAGATGATGGATTGTGCAAAGTCAACCTTCAACGGTGATAGAAGACAAGAAGCCGGAAATTCCGCTTAAAACAAGCCCATCGTGATGAAAAAAATCAATCAATATACAACCTTGGAACACGTGGAGTAATCAAACAGGTAATTTCATAGGGAATAGTCGAAAGAGTGCGTGCTACATCCCAGCAGGTGATTGACTCATTCCCGCTTTGGCCAATCAGGATAACATCATCACCTACCGATACCCCGGCATTCTCACCTACATCCACCATCAGATGATCCATGCATATCGTCCCGACGGCCGGGTATCTCTTTCCATTAATTAAGACATCAGCCCTGTTTGTGAGCGAGCGGGAAAATCCATCACCGTACCCGATGGGTACGGTTGCAATGGTCGTTGGTGTTTTGGCAAAGAACTTCCGCCCGTAGGAGATGCTGGTTCCGCCCTCTACTTTCTTCAAAAAGGAAACGCGTGAGAGTACAGACATAACCGGCCTCAACGTTGCAGCACTGTTCATTCCCTCCTGAGGTGCATAGCCATAGAGTGCAATCCCGGGCCTGACCATGTCAAAGTGGGATTCCGGAAGATTCAAAATTGCACCGCTGTTAGCCATATGCTGTAACGGGACTTCTATTTTTTTGGATTTCAGAACTTCCAAAACCGATTCGAAGCGATGCAACTGTTCGCGGGCAAATGTTCTGTCATTCTCTTCTGAGGTAGCAAAATGGCTGAATACGCCGGTGACCTCCACGTGGCGAAGCTGTGCGATCAATTCAATGCTCTTTGCCGCCTCATTGTGAAGAAACCCGAGCCTTCCCATCCCTGTATCCACTTTCACGTGTACACACGCTTTTTCACCCATCTTCGCGGCAACAGCGTCCAACTGCCGGGCGGCATCAACAGTTGCCACGGAAAGATCCAGCTTTTCCCGAATAGCTGCTTCAAGGCTTTCCTGGGGAGCAAGCTCACAGACAAGTACAGGACAATCAATTCCCTCCGCCCTGATTTCAAGGCCTTCGGCTACCCGAGCAACAGCAAGATAGTCAACACCGCAGCGCACTGCCTCACGCACAACCGGAATCACTCCATGCCCGTACGCATTCGATTTTACAACAGACATCACCTTCACATCTTTGGCAATATGGCGGCGTACAACATCCAAATTGTTGCGTAACGCAGACAGGCTGATAACTGCACGGGTGGAAGAATGAACGAACAAATTGGGATTCATGTGCTTGACCGTTGTTGTAGTGCTTTCACTTTCCACAATATCCACACCGGCAGCTTTATTCGCAAGTACCCCGGCACGGCAAGCGGTTCTTGATTCTTTTAAGGTAAACTGATACCTTGAGCAAGATTTTCCCGGATATCAGAAGCCTCACAGCCTGCCCTGGAGCTTTGCCGGTTTTGTTGCCAATCACCCACCGATATACCCTTCAGGATTGATGAAAAGACATTCAACACCACGTGATGAACAACGCTTGGAAAGATGGTTGCTCTTCGCATCCATCGGCTTGAGCGCTATTCTTCTCGCTCTGAACGCCCATGACAGCAGTATTGTAAAGCCTCCTGTTCTCATTGCCTGTGCCACGCTCCTCTTCACCGTTACCATAGCAAAGGCAATTCAAAAAGGGGCAATCGAAATCTCCCCCTCACCGATTGGCATTCCGCTGATTGGCTACCTGCTTGTTGTTTCACTTTCGGCATTGATGATGGGGAGCCACAGGAGTTCTGAAGCCCTGATGCTTGTGGTGTCCAGCGCAATTTGCCTGCAGTGCGGGATGCAATTGTTCAACACAAAAGGAAGAATCGCCAGCCTGTTCATGCTTATTGCATCAATTGCCGGAATTATCTCTGTAGTCGGAATCGTTCAGTATTTTTTCAATGACATTCTTCCGGTGGAATTTTATCTCGGCGGGGATCGCCGGGTTGGGTCAACTCTTGGAAGCCCGGCATTTCTCGGGGGATACATTGTTCTGATATTTCCGGTTCTGTTGGGACAAGCGTTGAGCCGTGAATACAAGCACTCAACGAGAACAATTCTGGGGCTTCTTCTGGCATCCCTGCTTTTTCTCCTCTTCGTCGCTCAGTCACGCAGCAGTATCATTGCGTTCGGGGTGAGTATGATGCTCTTTGTTTTGCTGACACGGAGCAGGAAACATATCGCCATTTTTGTCATTGGGGCGGGCGTTGTTGCCATACTAGCCGCGGCGGCGTTGCCATCGCTTGTCCAGCGTTTCGGGTCGGCGATGGATAGTGGGTCATCTTCTACACTTGCACGACGATGGTATTTCTGGGATGCCGGAGCGAAAGCATTTCTGGATTCGCCGTTTCTCGGCCATGGCACAGGCAACTATGAAAGTGCAATGATGCGCTATCGCCTGCCCGAGTATTGGACTGTCAAGAGCGAGGATATTGTCCCCCACGCACATAACGAGATTCTTGAGGTTGCCGTGGAGACGGGCGTACCGGGATTGATATGTTTTGCGCTTGTTTTCCTCGGTTCACTGTGGTGCGGATATAAAACAATTCAGCAGGCCAAC
The DNA here is from genome assembly GCA_964633855.1 of uncultured Chitinophagales bacterium. GTDB lineage: Bacteria > Bacteroidota > Ignavibacteria > UBA10030 > UBA6906 > CAZWIN01. The sequence continues at coordinate 886 of CAZWIN010000109.1, read as the reverse complement.
GGATGGGAGCGGCTGTCCGTCATTGGATTGGTATGCGGAATCACCGGAATCCTGATCGACAATATTGCAAATGTCTCCATGCGTCAACCACCGGTGATGGCCGCTGCCTGGCTTTTTGCAGGCCTGCTTGTTTCAGGCGTGTGGACACATACATCCGCTCCACCGTATACTTTTTCCGTGAAGAAATACAAGAGGCTTGCGTGGATTCCTATCGCTCTCTGGCTGGTGTTGATTATCCCATTCCTCAATATCCACAGACAAAAGCTGAAAGCAAGTTCGTATTTGATACAGGGGATTCTCGCAGGCGGAACCGGAAGGCCGGGAATAGCGCTTCGGGAATATGAACGCTCCGTCGCTCTTGATTCAACAAATTATCTTGCCCTTTCAGGCATTGCCGCAGAGTTGCTCAAATCGAAACAGCCCGAGAAAGTTCTTGCCATTCTTGCCGTAATTGAAAAGAGCTATCCACGCTATCCAAAAGACGATCTGATAAAAGCGCTGGCGTTGCTCTCTCTCAACAGGCTCCCGGAGGCAACAGCTGCCATTGAACGCGAGATTCAGCGAAGAGATCATCCGGAAGCATTTTACGTTCAAGCCTTGATATATAAAAGCCTTGGGGATTCTGCTGCTGAACGGAAGTCGCTCCTTTCCCTTCTCGAACGTACAATTACCGGACATCAACAGATTGAATTTCGTTATCCCTTGCTCCGGTTGAATACACTCAGTTCAAGCAGCGAAGAGAGGGAACAAGCGCGCGGCCTGAATGAACGACTGCTGCAGGCATTTCCCGGTGACCGCATGATCGCTATTAATCTTGTACAGATCTACCGCACTTCCGGCGATTCTCTGCGTGCCGCAAGACTGCTGGATTCACTCGGGATTTCCA
>CAZWIN010000108.1:0-8481 GCA_964633855.1 uncultured Chitinophagales bacterium | reverse complement strand
AAAAAAGTTCATGAGTCCTTTCCGGCGGCCTGATCAATCAAAATACCTGACAATCAACCTGAAACCGCCAGAGCCCCAAAACCAGTTGCGGGCGGATCTCAAGGTCCCGCTGGTATTTGCCGCCATCAAGTTCCTTTTGCACGCATACGTGAATTTCCGAGGTGGCTACGGCTACTTCCGTGATGAGCTGTACTATCTTGCCTGCACCCGGCACATGGATTTCGGGTATGTAGACCAGCCGCCGCTGAGCATCTGGATTCTCTCCGTCAACCGCATGATCCTTGGCGATTCGATTTTTGCTTTGCGTTTGTTGCCCGCACTCTGCGGAGCGGCAACGGTGTTTCTTGCAGGAGCAATAGCCCGCAAGCTCGGCGGCGGAAGGATGGCGCAAACACTTGCATGCCTCGGCTCGCTTGTCTCCCTCGTGTATATCGGCATGAACTCCGTCTATTCCATGAACAGTTTTGATATTCTGTTCTGGACACTCGCCGCTTACGTCACCTTACTCCTTGTGCAAACACTGGATGCAAAATACTGGATTGTGCTCGGTGCTCTCTTCGGCATTGCCGCGCTGAACAAGATCGGCATCCTCTGGTTTGCGGCGGGCATCTATCTCGGGTTCACATTCAGCCGGCAACGCTACTGGATTCTCTCAGGCACACCCTGGCTTGCGGCAGCCGTCGCGGCAGTACTATTTTTGCCTTACATCATCTGGAATATTCTGCATGACTTCCCGCATCTCGAATTCATCCGCAATGCCACGTTGCTGAAATATTCCTCGCAAAGCCCTCTGACGTTTCTCACCGGACAAGTGCTCATGCAAAATCCGGTTACGCTGATCCTCTGGCTCTCCGGGCTTCTGTATCTGTTCTTCTCGGATAATTCGCGCCGGCTCCGGATTCTCGGCATTGCATACCTGACCGCCTTCCTCATTCTCATCATCAACGGCCACAGCAAGGCGGAATATCTTGCGCCTGCATACGGAATACTCTTCGCCGCCGGCGGAGTTGCAGTCGAACACTTTGTGGAGCAGCGTAAGATCAAATGGCTGGGAACCGGTTACGCAGTTATTCTCGCGTGCGGACTTGGTCTCGCTCCGTCAGTAACACCCATCCTCCAGGTAGAACAGTATATTGCGTACGCAAAGAGCCTCGGCATTGAACCGTCTACTGCCGAAGGGAAAGAGATGGGCGACTTGCCTCAATTCTACGCGGACATGTTCGGGTGGGAACAGAAAGCCATTGCCGTGGCAAGAGTGTTTGATCAGCTCCCGACGGAGGATCAGGCACAATGCGTGATCTTCTCAGATAATTACGGACGATGCGCGGCGCTTGAATTCTACAAGGAGAAATACAACCTGCCTCCTGTCATCGGCAACCACAACAGCTACTGGCTCTGGGGCACGGGCAACGCCACCGGCGAAGTGGTCATTATTCTCGGTGGCGAGGAAAGAGACCACAAGCGGGTTTTTCATGACGTACGGGTAAAGAACTTTGCCCGTTGCGATATGTGCATGCCCTACGAAAACAACCTTCGCATCTTCGTTTGCCGCAAACCCAAAATCCCCATCAACCAGGCATGGCGACAACTGAAGCATTACATTTAGCCGTGCGTTCACGTCTTATTTTCTTCCCATCCCCTCTTCAATAACAGCCCGCGAAACCCGACGGCTGTGTACAGGGCGTGATCGCCCCGAGGAAATTCAATGCCCTGTGAGTAACCCGACCCGTAAGGGTCGGGCCATCTCCCGACTGTTTCACTTGTATCTTCACCCCTAAATCCCTTACCTTGATTGTGCTTCCCGTTCTGTTTTCCCAGATGATTGTTCACCGGAAATCCGGAGTTGCTCATGGAAGATTCATTCATCCGTAAATTTGGCGTCCTGATTCTGCTTGCAATTGCAGGAGCGGTCACGTTCCGACTGTTGTTTTACGACGTAGCCCCCACTGCTTCCATTGACCTCAAGTACAGCCGCAGCGAGATCATGGAGATGTCGCGCTCGTATCTCCAAAACCTCGGCTACGATCTCAAACACTACCAGCAGGATGCATGGTTCTCCGGCATCGGCTCAACTCATCTGTACTTTCAAACTCAAGGCGGAATCCGCCACGCAAACGATATCATCCGTGCTGATTCGCTGCCGGTCCATCACTGGTATGTTTCATGGTACGACAGGTCACAGACCAAATCCCAGGCGGATGAATCATTCAGCATGTGGGTCTCACCCGGAGGGCGCACACTCGGCTTCCTTCACACGATAAAGGATTCTGCAAGCCTCCCTTCGCTTTCAAAGGAAGAAGCCGAACAGCGTGCCGCCGGGTTCCTCCGTGGACAAGGAGTTGACCTCTCACGTTTCGTTCTTAGCACCTCCTCGGAAACACAACAACCCAATCGTCTCGATCACCGTTTCGTCTGGTCAAACAACGACAGCCTGCTCGAACAAACCATCTGGGTGCAGGTACAGGGAACCGAGATCGCCGGCTACAGGAAAGAGCTGAACGAAAGCGGCTCATTCCTGAAAATGCTTGCCGAAACATCCACGCTCGCTACCTTCTACGGCACGGCGGCATATGCTGTCTTCTTCCTCCTCTTCTTTTTCATCGTCACCCTCTTTCTCAAAAAGTACCACGAGGGGGAAGTCGGGACAAAGATGGCAATCATGGTCTTCATCGGGCTGTTCGTCGTATCGGTTCTTGGATCCATCAATGTGTATCCTCTGACCGGCGCATCGGTATCGATGGGAGATATGAACAAGTACAACACCCGCATCATCATGTTCGGGCTGACGGTCTTCATCTATCATGTGTTTATAAGCGTGATGGCATTTGCTGCATGGAGTGTGGGCGAATCCTCTTCGCGTACGACGTGGCCGCGCAAGATGGCGGGCATAGACAGCATGATCACGATGAAGTTCTTTACCCTCGATGTATCCGAAGGAATCATCCGCGGGTACTCGTGGGGGCTTATGCTCCTCGGAGCGTACGCTGCCATACTCTATTATCTCTTGCCGGAGTTGAAGACCGGACTCTTCTTTCTTTCAGCAAGCGGAGTTCCGGAATCGTTCATTCCGGGAGCGCGGCCGGTTCTCGTCGGCATCAGCGGAGCGTTATTTCTTGAAATCGTCTTCCGGCTCTTCTTCCTCTCGTTCATCAAAGAAAAAACCGGAAAAACCTGGTTGAGTGTGCTCGTCTCCACTGCACTGTGGACTGCCACCGCCTTTGCGATGTGGGATATTCCGTTCGGTACGCCGCGGCTGTTGGGAGCTACGGGAGTGCTCCTCATGTTCGGGCTGATCTTCAGTGTTCTCTTCCTGAAGTATGACCTGCTGACCACATTCTTTGCCGGCTTCATCATGCTTTCCCTCAACGAAGCAATACCCCTCTTCAGCTCAACAGGGACATCGTATGTCTATGCCCAATGGGTAACCCTCGGCTTACTCGCCGTGCCGCCGTTGCTTGCCGTTGGAGGATTGATACGGAAGCATCGTTTTGAGTTTACTCCGGAGACCATGCCGGCGCATATTCAACGCATCTCGGACCGCGAGCGTATGGCCAAGGAGCTGGAGATTGCCCGCAGAGTGCAGATGAGTTTGCTTCCGAAGGTGAATCCGGTAACGCCGGGATATGATATTTCCGGAATCTGCATTCCGGCGCTTGAAGTCGGCGGCGATTACTATGATTTTGTAAACCTCGGAGGCAAACGGATCGGCATCGCCATTGGCGACGTCTCAGGCAAAGGCGTCCCCGCGGCAATCTACATGACTCTCACTAAAGGCATCCTCCAATCCCACGCAGAGGACAACATCTCGCCGAAGACCGTGCTCAGCAAGGTCAACAACCTTATGTACCGCACCATTGACCGGAATTCATTTGTGAGCATGTTCTACGCCGTGCTCGACCCCGTGGAACGCCGCATCAGGTTTGCGCGTGCAGGCCAGTGTCCCGTGATTGTTGCGCACCGTACGGGAACACACGGCTCGTTCCTCACGCCGAAAGGCATGGCTCTTGGCCTCGAACCCGGAAGGGTGTTTGATTCCGTTCTTGAAGAGCAGGAACTGCAACTCAATTCGGGAGAAGTATTGTTGTTTTACACTGACGGGTTCACGGAAGCAATGACGGAAACCGGCGATGAGTTCGGCGAAGAGCGCCTCGTTGCTTCCCTCGACAAGCACAGAAGTAAATCCGCTTCAGATATCATCAAGGGCATCGTCGAAGATGTCCAGAGCTTTACAAAAGGAAAACCGCAACACGACGATATGACCATGGTTGTCGTGAAGGTGGGATAAAACAGATAATGATGAAATTATGAAACTGAGAGTGCATTGATTTCAGTTATTCGTTCGATTTGGATTTGGTTTTCAGTAGGGTTTCTGCTTCTTCTCTGGTGCGTGCTGCTCGGCATAATTCGTCTGTTCGACAGGGATGAAGTCCGTTACCGCACGGGCAGGTGGTTTCGCCGGCTGGGGGCGGCAATGGTCAAGGCAAATCCCACCTGGACTTTGAATATCTCCGGCTTTCACGTCACCAATCCACGCCGGCCGTATCTCGTTGTGTGCAATCATCAATCGCTTGCCGATGTTCCGCTTATCAGTTGCCTGCCGTGGGAGATGAAGTGGATGGCAAAAGCAGAGTTATTCCGCCTCCCTGTCGTCGGATCGATGATGAAAATGGCGGGCGATATTCCGGTTGAACGCGGCGACCGGCGCAAAGCGGCACAAGCACTCATTCGTGCGAAGTGGTATCTGAAACACAACTGCTCCGTAATGTTCTTTCCCGAAGGAACGCGCTCCCCCGACGGGCGAATACACAAATTCAACGACGGTGCTTTTCTCATTGCGATACAGGAACAGGTTCCCATCCTCCCGCTTGTCATCGAGGGTTCATTCAGTTGCCTGCCAAAGAAATCCTGGATCTATGGCGAACCGAGCGAGATTACTTTAAAAGTCCTCGAGCCTGTTGAGACAAAAGGACTGACTTCCAGCGATGTAGAACAACTCAGCAACAGTATCCGGCAAATGATGGTCAATCAGATCGCCGCATGGAGAAATACCCAACCATCCCGGGTGGACGCGAATGTCACCATTGCCGAACACGTGTAGACATATTTCCGCTTGCGGCGTTCGATTCCCGGCCCTGATACGTCTCCTCTCTCTCATTCTTATTGTTGCGATACCTTCCAACGCGCAAGGATTACGATTCGAGAGTATCGGCCTTGAACAGGGGCTTTCCAACGGCATTGTCACCTCCATCATGCAGGATAACGACGGCTTCATGTGGTTTGGCACTTCCGACGGGTTGAACAGGTTCGACGGCAACCGCTTCAAGGTTTTCACCAACATCCCCGGCGATTCAACCTCACTTTCCACCTACTACATTCAGTCGCTCTTCAAGGATAGCAAAGGCAGGCTCTGGGCCGGCACAACGCACGGCTTGAATCTGTACGATAGCCGGGCCGGAACATTTATCCGTATACCGCTTGACCTCACCGAGCTCGGCAACAAACCTGTCAGCGTTATGGCAATTCACGAAGACCGCCACCACAATCTCTGGATTGGTACCGAAGGGTTAATCAGGATTACCTTCTCAGATTCAGGGTCAACCACTGTGTCACGGGCTGTCACGTTCTTTGAAACGCAAGGCCTTGTTGTTTCCATACGGGAAGAGTCTTCAGGCACATTCTGGCTTGGTACGTTCAATGACGGGCTTGCGCAGTTTGACCCTCAGGCGGGCAAGGTCATTCAACGATACCGTCACTCCCGTGACCCGCTCTCTCTCGCAGGCGACCAGATACGAAGCGTATTCATTGACGGAAAGCAACGTATATGGATAGGCATTGAAGGGAGCGGGCTTGACCTTCTGAATAGAGGAGAGAGTGGAACGGCGAACAGCTTTACACATTTCCAACATGAAAAGAATAACCCTCATAGCCTCAACCACAATAGCATTTCCGCACTGCTTGAAGACAGCAAAAGCCGAATCTGGATTGCAACCGATGGCGGCGGGCTTGACATGTTCGACGAAGAAACAGGTGGCTTCCTTCACAGCACACACAATGCCGAAGACCCGTCTTCCCTCACCGGCAATCGCGTAGTTTGCTTGTACGAAGACAATGCCGGCACGCTCTGGTGCGGAACATGGGGAAACGGAATCAACAAATACTCGGCTGCCAGATACAAATTTCAGAATCCCCCGGCGATACAAAAGATGCTCGCGGGCATGGGCAACAAGTTTGTGCTTTCATTCCTGAAAGCCGCTGACGGCACTCTCTACGCCGGAACACACGGAGGCGGCTTGTATGAGTATCACCCTGGTAGTGGCCGCATCATGAATCACCGGAATGATTTGAATCATCGTAACACTATCTCAAATAATATCGTCTGGTCAATCACTGAAGATCAACGCGGGGCCATCTGGACAGCAACCTATGGCGGATTGAACCGTTTTGATCCTCATACCGGAACATGGACCAGATTGCAGCATAAGGAAGGCGACCAGAAAACCATCGCCAGTGATTTGGCGACAAGTGTTGTGAGCAGAGATAGTTCCATCTGGTTTACGAATGAGAAATCCATCGGTACAGTTCATATTTACACTGGAGCAGTGGATAATATCGTACTCACAAAAGAAGCAGGTATCGGTACGCTGGTCGGTATGTTCTGGGATAACAAAGGAAGATGCTGGAACGGGCCGTACGGGCTGTATCGCTTCAACCCGCAAACCCGAACAACAAGCCTCGTCTGGGATCCGCACCATGATACTTCCCTTTCAGCCATACCGATATTGAACAGCTTCACCCAATCAGCAAGCGGCGACCTTTGGGCCGGCTCATTCAACATGGGAGCGTTCCGTTTTGACTCCAGCGGGGTATACAAAGGGCATGTAACAATGGATGATGGACTGGCAAGCAACATCGTCTATGCCGTTGTTGAGGATAAGAAGCATAACCTCTGGATGAGCACCAGCAAGGGCATCTCAAAGTTCACCCCCTCCTCCCGCACAGTTCGCAATTATGATAGCCGCGACGGGCTGCAGAATACCGAGTTTAACCGGGGAGCCTTCTTTCGGGATGAGAGCGGAATGATATTCTTCGGAGGCGTCAGCGGGATCGATGCTTTCCATCCGGAAGACATCCGCGAGAGTTCTTTCACTTCACGCATCGTCCTCACTGCTTTCACGCGGCTCGATCACCCGGTAGTATTCGGCGAGCCAATAGAATCCGTACGGGAAATCATTCTTCCTTACAATGAGAATACTTTTTCATTTGAGTTTTCCGCACTGGACTTTGTGGATCCTTCACGAAACAAGTACGCCTATATGCTGGAAGGAGTTGACCCGCACTGGGTGCTATCAAACAGTATCAGGCACGCACGATATACAAATGTCAGCCCGGGAGAATATCTCTTCCGCGTCAAATCGTCAAACAGCGACGGGATGTGGAGCGATAACTTCGTCCCGGTCAAAATCATCATCCCCCCGCCTTTCTGGCAGCAGGCATGGTTCATTCTGCTTGCAATAGTTTCTGTTGGAGCGGCAATAGTTGCCGTAGTCAGATATCTTTCCACTCGGAAACTCAAAGCAAGGTTACGGGCGCTTGAAGTTCAACAACAACTTCAACGTGAACGGGAGCGCATTTCCCGCGACCTTCATGATAACGTTGGCGCGCAACTCGTGAGCATTATCTCCGGCCTCGATCTTATCGGGCGCTACTCAACCCAACACGACGGCCGCTCGGAACGTCTCGTCAACTCCCTACGCGACGATGCCCGGACAAGCATGTCGCTGCTCAGGGAAACAATCTGGGCTCTCAAGTCCGATGGCATGGCGCTCCATCAGTTTGCCGAACATGTTGAATCCTATGCGCGTAAGCAGCTTCTCTTCCACGAGGGCCTCTCTCTCACAATACAAGCCCCTGCGGAATCAACTGTAGTACTCTCACCGATTCAGGTGCTCAACTGCTTCCGCATCCTTCAGGAAGCACTGACCAACAGCATCAAACACTCGGGCGCAACAACAATCACTATTACAACCGAGGCACCGGACGGAGTATTGAACCTCACGCTTTCTGACAATGGAAAAGGGTTCGACGGCGCATCCGTTGACGGGATGTCCGGAAATGGCATACAGAACATGCATTTGCGTGCCGAAGAACTGGGCGGAACACTTTCTATTGGCAATACGCCAGTATCCGGGACAGAAGTGAAACTGAACATTCCATTGGGCAGGAACTGACAGCGAGAATACCCCGCATGGGGTATTGAGCTTCAACATTCATTTTTTAGATTGAGTATCACCTATGAGCATCCGAGTAGCATTTGTGGAAGACAACGCCTCTCTGCGAAAGCGGTTTGAGGAACAAGCTGCGTTCTTTGAGGATATTGTGCTTGTGGGGACATATGCCTCCGGGGAAAGCGCACTCAAGTCAATACAACGTACCAAACCGGACAGCATTCCTGATGTTGTGCTGATGGATATCAACCTTCAA